>SHUM01000006.1 GCA_009691245.1 Acidobacteriota bacterium
GTCAAGAGCAGCTCCCGCGCATCAAGAACCTGGGCATCGTGGTCAGTTGCGATCCCATGTTCCTGGACCGCAGCTACACTTGGCTGGATGTCTACGGCAAGGACAAGGCTAACCGCATCGGTCCCATCGCCAGCATGATCAAAGCCGGGATTATGCCCACCGCCGAGTCCGAAGTCAACGTCGAGAGCGGCAGCGGCCCCACCTACTTCGCTCACCAGATCCACTTCCTCACCCGCAAGAACAGCAAGGGTGATTCCGTGGCTCCGGAAGAGGCCGTGGACCGCTTCCAGCTGATGAAGATGATGACCACTTGGGCTTCGTACTTCACCCTGAAGGAGAAAGAAATGGGCACGCTCGAGCCGGGCAAGTACGCCGACTTCGCGGTGCTCAGCAAGGATTACTTCACGGTGCCCGAGGCCGAAATTCCCGCCATCTTTCCGCTGGCAACTTTCATGGGCGGCAAGGAAACCGTCCTCCGCAAGGAGTTGGCGGCTGAACTGGGAGTCCAGCCCATCGGTCCGCAGCTGAATTTCAAGTTTGCCACTGAGTTCTCTTCCGGCGGCGGCGAGTAGTTTCACCTGCAACGTGTCTCAAGCAAACGGCCGGGGAGCAATCCCCGGCCGTTTTGTTTTGCGTGGAGTGCGGTGGAGACGAATTTATTTCGCTTGGACAGTGAACTAAAGCATTTCAAGGGTTACCGAAGAGCGGCTTTGAGCCCCGGCAGGGGCGACGAGAAAGTAGCCCACGGCGTGAGCCGTGGGTAACTGACGGGAACAAGAGGCGAGCCCCGGTAGGGGCGAAAGAGCTTCGGCTCCCTCTCTTTCGCCCCTGCCGGGGCTGCTCTTCCTTTTAGGTTTCCTAACCCACGGCTCGCGCCGTGGGCTACTTTCTTTCGTCCCTGACGGGACTCCAAACACAATCCGTTCCGCTACCCCAACTGTAAAAATGAACTAGCGTGCCGGCCAATGCCATGCCGGCTTCTCCGCCAAGTGGTCGTGTCCAGCGAGGTGTGTTTCACTCAATTGTTTTTCAAGGCGAATCGAGCGGCACTCTTTCAGCTGATTGAGATTCGAGATCAACCCATCCGCGTGTGAGACCACTGCGACCTGGGTGCGTTTTGCTGTCTGGGTGATCAGGCGAGCAAGAGGTGGAAGCAGATCGGGGTGCAAGCTGGTCTCCGGCTCGTTCAGCACGAGCAAGGCTGGCGGCCGTGGCGTGAGCAGCGCCGCAATCCATAGCAGATAGCGCAGCGTGCCGTCGGAAAGCTCTCCCGCGGTGAGTGGGCGCAGCAGGCCGTGCTGGCGCATCTTCAGGATGAACCGCCCGCCGATATCCTCGACTTCAAGACTGCTGCGCGGGAACGCGTCGTGGACCGCCGAGTTAAGCTCGGCGCCATCGCCAATCTCACGGATGGTCTGAATGGCCGCCGCAAGATCGTGCCCGTCGTCGCTGAGCACGGGTGTGTGTGTGCCCACTTGTGGTGCTCGGGCGGAGGCTAGCGGGTCGCTGCGGAAATGGTCGTAGAATCGCCAGCCGCGAATGGCGTCGCGCAAGACCAATATCTCCGGGGTGCGGCGCGGATCGGCAATACACGTCATCATGCCTTCGAAGCCTGCCAGGTGGTTCGCCACAACTTCCCACTCGCCGGATTCTCTGCGCGTGCGCACCACCGAACGGTTTCGGTCCACTAACAATGTGGATGGCCGCAGATGCGGGCCATGCCAGATGCACTCACGTTTAATCTCTGGGTCGAGAGAGAACATGGAAGCCTTGCGTGGCGAATAACCCATGCCGGGGGTAGGCAACCCAAAGTCTATGGCGTAACCATATTCGTCACTGGAGAATCCCAGCCGCAGGCTGACTGGCTCCATCCGTGGGCTTCCTTGGATTGGCGCGCTGCCACGCACCATTTCCCGGCTGAACTTTTCCGGCCCGGCCCACAAGGTGGAGGATAGACCGCCTTCATTGGCGAGCCACGGGATGACTCCTCCCTGCGCTGTGGTGGCCAGCAACTGAAGCGCACGATACAGGCTAGACTTGCCCGTGCCATTGGCGCCCGTAATGAGATTCAGGCGTCCCAGCGGGACGACCAGATTTCGCAGTGAACGGTAATTGGCAACAGCTAATGTAGTCAGCATCGGCCTATTTTAGCAAAGCTGAAAGCACCAAGACCAGACCGTGGGGGCGGCCCTTCACGTTACATCAGGTTGAGGGTCGAGGGTTAGAAGATGTACTTCAGCGCGAACTGCATTTAGCGGGCCAAGCCGCGCGTCCCGGAGATGTGGCCAGCCGGCGTTTTCAGGTTGATCCGGACAATGTTCTGAAACGAGTTTTGAAACGAAAATCACCTTAAACATTACACCCGGGACGACGCCCCTCTGTCAGGTAATTCTGAGGACACAAGTTATTGTAAAATAAGGCAAGTAGACGAGATTGGAGGCTATGATTGCGCGGAAGTGAAGCTTTGAATTTTATAATATGCATACTGTGGAATAATTGAGATACTGAATGCATATTAGTAAACAAATTATGATAATTGAATATTTATAAATAACATTATTGCTAATTATGTGTTGCAAAACGCTGTTTTGTGTTGACAGTACTGTACCTCCTGCTTAAACTCAAATTACGGAGTGACATATCGAGTTTCAACTTTGTGAAGCTGGCGCCGCGCGATTTCCCGACTGCGCGCCGCGCTATCACAGGAAGAGAAGCTGAAAGGCAAACTTGTTCATTGCCAAATTGTTCTGTGGCAATTACAATATCCGTTCTTTTGTTTCGACGCCACCGCAGCTATAATTTTTGAACTAACTTTAGTGAACCAAGAATAGAGGAGCAATCGATGTCGAGTGAACTGAGAAATTTTCTAGAGCTCTCCTACGATGAGTTGGAGGATTTTAACCTTCAGGCCAAGGAGCAGCGCAAGAATCGCGTTTCCAACGAGGTGATCCGCGAAGCGCGCCTGAAATACTTGAAGGATGAAAAGCGGATCAAGGCCGTTACCGTGCTGTTCAGCGATCTCGAAGGCCGTCTGCACATGCTCGACTATGACAAGAAGTTTCTGCTCGGCAGTTGGGACAATCTCACTTTTGACGGCTCCTCCATCCGCGGCTTCACCGCGCAGCGCGAGAGCGATCTGCGCCTGGGCATGGACTGGGGTTCGTTCTACTGGGCGCCCTCCGATGTGTTTGGCGGCGGCAAAGTCCTGATGTTCGGAGAAGTCATCGACAAGGACGGCTCGCCCTACGTCGGCGATATCCGCGGCGTGCTGAAGAGCTACTCGCAACAGCAGTTCAAGAAAAACGGCTACACCCTCAACGCCGCCAACGAAATTGAAGGCTTCATCTTCAAAGGCCCGGATGCCGAGCGCAGCTATCATGACACCGGCAAGTTCGAGTACGTCAACACCGGCGGCTACTATCATTCGCTGCCCGGCGATCCGCTGCGCAACTTCATCGACACTTCAGCGGAAGTGCAGCGCGCCATGGGCTTCCAGAATGAGAAGGATCACCCGGAAGTTGCTCCTTCGCAGTTTGAGATCAACTACGGTTATGGCGAAGTCGTACAGGCTGCCGACCAGATTCAGCTCTATAAGCTGATCTGCCGTCAGGTGGCACGCAACATGGGACTCACGGCCAGCTTTTTGCCCAAGCCTGTCGTTGGCGTCAACGGTTCCGGCATGCACACCAACGTCTCCGTCAGCAAGGACGATAAGAATCTGTTCTGGGATCCTAAGGGCGAGGAGAAGCTCTCCAAGATGGGCTGGGGCTTCGTCGATCGCATTCTGACTCACGGCAATGACATTTGCCTGATGCTCAACTCCAGCGTCAACGCCTATCGCCGCCTCGATCCGCATTTTGAAGCGCCCAATCAGATCATAGCCTCGGCAGTGGATCGTGGCTCCATGGTGCGCATCCCTATCGGCAACCACCGCTCGATGCGCGTGGAAGTCCGCTCGGTCGGTCCGGACGCCAATCCCTACATGGTACTGTACTCGGTGTTTAAGACGGGCCTCGATGGCGAGACCTCCAAGATCAAGGACCTGCGCCAGGCCAAGCGCTACCTGCCGGACAACATCTACACCGCCATGGAAAACTTCAACAAAGCCAGTTGGACCACGAAGATGCTCGGCAGCGAGGTGAAGGGCCGTTTTGCGGACCTGAAACAGGCCTCCGCCGACCGCTGCCCGCGTCTGCTGGGCAGCATTGTGAAGACGCAGGAAGTGCAGTTCCACCACGAGGTCTACAACCAGTACCTCTGGAACCAGTTCTAGGCAGAAGCGAAGTCCGCCTCTGTTTGATGGTGCGGCCTCAATTCGATTGTTAGGAAGGAACGGCGGCTCGGCGATTTTCAGTCTGGCCGCCGCTGAATAGAAGTAACCAGTTCAAAACAGATACGCCCGCCAGCGCAGCGCTCACTGCCTTGGCGGGCATTTTTTGTGACAGTGCCGCGCGCGTCAGCAAGCGGACCAATGGAACGACCAAGTGCGGATTACTTTCCTTAGCTCCTACTCAATCACCCGGTGCTTAAAACTTTTTTTGCCCGAGGCATAGTCCGCCACCACGTCGCCGTGCCCGCGCAGCTTCCATTTGTATGTCGTTAATCCTTCCAACCCCACCGGCCCGCGCGCGTGGACTTTTCCGTTGCTGACGCCGATCTCCGCGCCCAGCCCATAGCGGAAGCCATCGGCGAAGCGCGTCGAGGCGTTGTGATAGACTCCCGCGGAATCCACTTCGTTCAGGAAGCGCTCCGCCGCGCCGGTGTCTTCGGTAACGATGGCGTCGGTGTGCTTCGATCCGTAGCGGTTGATATGCTCGATGGCCTCATCGAGTCCCGTGACGATTTTCACGGAGATAATCAAATCCGAGTACTCCGTCCGCCAATCCTGTTCCGTCGCGGCTTTCAGCGCGGCGATGTCGCCACCACTCGCCTTCAGAACAACCAATGTTTTCGGGCAGCCGCGCACTTCAACCTTCGCCTCGCTAAATCGCGCCATCATGGGCGAAAGAAATTTCGCCGCAATGGCTTCGTCCACCAGCAGCGTCTCGGCGGCATTGCACACCGCCGGATACTGAACCTTGGAATCGAAGGTGATCGAAATCGCTTTTTCCAGATCGGCGGCTCGATCCACATAGACATGGCAAACGCCCTCGCCGTGTCCCAGCACCGGAATGCGGCTGTTCTGCATCACGTAATGGACCAGCTCGTAGGAGCCGCGCGGGACAATCAGATCGACATCCTGATCCATCGTGAGCAACTGCGCGAACTCCTCGCGCGAGCGGATCCTCTGCACGGCGTCCGATGGCACGGCGGGGAAGCGCTCGAGCGCCGTGCGCCACACGTTGACGATTACCTCGTTGGTATGCGCCGACTCCGATCCACCCTTCATGATCACGGCGTTGCTGCTTTTCAGCGTGAGCGAGGCTACTTGCGAAATCACTTCGGGCCGTGACTCAAATACAATTCCGATGACGCCCAGCGCGCAGGACTCCTTCACCAGAACGAGTCCGTCATCCAACTCTGTTGCGCCGAGCCTGCGGCCCAACGGATCGGGCAGGCGAGTAACGTCGCGCACGCGCAGCGCCATCTCCTGCACGCCAGCGTTGGATACGCGCAACCGCTTCAGCATTGGCGCCGACATTTTGCCCGCCGCGACTTCCTTCTCCGCGGCGGCGCAATCAATGGCGTTGGCCGCCACAATCTCCGCCGATGCCTGCTCCAGCCCGTCGGCCACGGCGAGCAGCACTTCGTTGCGCACGGCATTCGACATCCGCGCCAGCCGCCGCGATGCGGCCCTCGCGCGCGCCGCGATCTCTCGCACGGATTGCTCTACGGTGGAAATTGTGGTGGCGCCGGTCGCGGGAGTCATATCATTTCCTGAAGAACTATCCGTAGAGGGTCAATTTCAAATTTGTAAAACGTCAGGGCACGGTTTCAACCGTGCCGTAATAGCGAATGCTAAAAGCGGTTTTAACCGCTGAGGGCGGCGCCTCAGGGGCTAAAGCCACCCGCTGTGGCGAGTCGGTTCGGCATGGCTAGCCATGCCCTGACGTCGAACTGACCCACTACCGACCAATCACATCATGCCCGCTACATGAGCACGATGTTATCACGCCGAACCACGATCAGCGAGCCGCCGCCCTTGCCGGCCCAGCCCTTCTTGCCGCCGAGTGATCCTTCGGCTTCGTCGCTTGCGCACGTTGCGATGCCGCGCGCGAACTCGTGTCCCTGGCGATCCACGATGCTGATCACGTCCTTGGCGGCGAATCGGCTTTCGATGCGCACGACGCCTGAAATCAGCAGACTGGTCTGGCCTTCATTGAGTGCGGCTTTCGCTGCGGCGCTCACCATGACGCAGCCCTGCACGTCGGCGGCGAAGGCGATCCAGCGGTGCTTGCCCTTCATCTTCTTGCGTGGCAGGAATGCCGTGCCGACGGCCTCGCCCTTGAACACGCGATCCAGCACGCCCGGCATTCGGCCATCGGCAATCACCGCCGTGCCGCCGCAACGCATGGCGATGTCGGCCGCTTCGAGCTTCGAGGTCATGCCGCCGCGTCCGCCGCCGGAAGGTCCCGCCGCGAGTTTGCGCAACTCTGGCGTGATCTCGACTACCAGTGAAATCACCTCGGCGGGTGCGGCATTCTTATGGCCTGCCCCGCGCGACGGCATTTTGCTCAACAGGCCATCCACGTTGGTCAGCAACGCCAGTGCATCGGCCTCCAGCCCGCTCATCACCAGCGCGGCGAGACGGTCGTTGTCGCTGAATGCGGCGGTGCGTCCGCCGGCGGCGATGGCCTGCAACTCGGCGGTTGAGACGGTGTCATTCTCATTGATGATGGGCAGCACGCCGAACTGCAGTAGTTTGTCGATGGTGTGGCACAAATTCGAGTAGCGCCGCCACACCGCGAAGTCCGACTCGGTGAGCAACACCTGCGCCACCTTCACGCCGAATGCGCCGAACATTTCCTTATACGCGTTCATTAAGAGGCTCTGTCCCACGGCGGCGCAGGCCTGCTTGGTGACCACGTCCAGTTTGCGCGAGGAGCGCAATCCCAGCCACGCGCGACCGAGGCCCACGGCGCCCGACGACACCAGAATCACCTGACGCCCTGACTTCATCAGCGTACTGATGGACTGGGCAATCGGCTCGACGCGTTCACGGCACATGCCGCCTTCGCGATCCGTTACGGTCGAGGTGCCGAGCTTGACCACGATGCGCCGCGCGCCCTTCAAAAGGCGTGCGCGCTCATCGGCTTGCTCATGCAGTTGAGTCATCTCGTTTTCACCGGTTCTCGTGGCACCGCTTGATAGAAGCCGTCTGCTTCTACAACCTGCACCGGAATATCAAACAACTCGCTCAGTCGCGCGCTGGACAGCACCGTGTCCTTCGCGCCGTCGGCCACTACCGCGCCGCGCCGCAGCAGGATCACGCGGCCAATCTCCGGCGGGATCTCGTGAATATGCTGCGTTACCAGTATCACCGTCGTCCCCGCGCGCATCAATTCGCGCACAGTCTGGAGATATTGGAAGCAGGCCTTCAGGTCGAGACCCGTGGTCGGCTCGTCGAGCAGCAGCGCGGCGGGGCGATGAATCAGCGCGCGCCCCAGCAGCAGGCGGCGCTGCTGTCCCGTGGACATCTCCCCGAACGGGCGGTCGCGCAGTTCGCTGACGCCGAGTTCCTGAAGGATTTGCTCCGCCTGTGTCCTCTGCTCTGGCGTGGGCACCTGGCCCGGCCACAGGTCAATGCTTGAGTAGAGGCCGGAGAGAATTACCTTGAGGCCGCTGGTGTGCGGCAGATACTCCTGCTGCAAATCGCCGGAGACGATGCCCAGATGCGCGCGCAAGTCCCAGACGTTCCAGTCCTCGCTGCCAAATATGCGCACCGCGCTATCAGGTGCAAGCACCGGATAAACCTCACGCGCCAGCAGCTTCATCAGCGTGGTTTTACCCGCGCCGTTGGGGCCGAGTAGGGCGGTGTGGCAACCCTCATCGATGCGCAGGTTGAGCCGCTCGAAGACCAGGTTCTCGCCCCGGTAAATGGTCGCGTTTTGTATTTCCAGAATTCGGGTCATGAATCGTTCGCTCAATCCTTGATTGTACACAGGGAATTTACCCGATTGCGAGGAAACGAGCGGATCAGAGCCCCGACCGCGAGGGAGGGGGCACCTTCATCACTAAGGGATTCAAGACCTGTGAATAGAGCTTACTTTCGGGAATCACTCGGACAACTGGTACTGACCACTTTCGAGCGTGCCCCCTCCCTGGCGGTCGGGGCTCTGATCCGTACGGGATTCTTTAGCTAGTCCTTCAGCTCGGGCAGGGTCTTCCAATCCGGCGGCTTGGGAATGGATTGGAGATAGGCGTAGATATTCGCCACATCCGTGTCCTTCAGATACTTGTCCGTATAAGGCGGCATCTGACCCTTGGGCTCTCGAATGTATTTGATGAATGCGGCGAAGGGAATGGGGTTTGGCGCGAGCCGCGCTCCCGCTCCACCCTGTCCCATATAGCTGTGGCACTGGTAGCAGCCCACATCGGAGAACCGCTTCTTGCCCGCCACGGCGTCGCCCTTGGGAGCCGCCGCAGCCTGCGCGTGGGCGGATGCTGTGCCCATCATTGCGGCAACTACCAGCAGCGAGGTTCCCGAAAGAGTTTTCTTCATCTGGTTCATCACTCGTCTCTCCTCGATTCGTCGGGGCTCTGATCCCGGCTGCACTACCTGGGCTGCACAACCGTATCGATCAGCGCCGGCTGACCCTTTTCGACCACGGCGATGGCGCGCTTCAGCGCCGGGCCAATTTCCTTGGGATCGGTGATGGGTCCCTCGGCGTACCAGCCCATGCTCTGCGCCAGCTTCGCGTAGTCGATATTCGGATTGGCGATTTCGTTGCCGATGCTGGCGTTGGTGATCTCGCGGTCATAACGGTTGGCCATGCGCTGCAGGTGCATCACTTCCTGATGATAGGCGCGATTGTTGTTCATGATGTTCAGCATGGGAATCTTGTGATGCGCCGCGGTCCACAGCACACCGGGGGCGTACATCATGTCGCCGTCGTTCTGGATGTTGATGCTGAGGCGACCATATTTCTTGTTGGCCAGCGCCGCGCCCACCGCCGCCGGTGAGCTGTAACCTACGCCCGCGCCGCCCGAGCCGCCATTGTGATGGTAGGGCTTGTTGAAGTCCCACAGTCGCTTGGCCCATCCGCCGCCGCCCACCAGCGACCAGTCCTTGGTCTTGATCTGCTGCCAAACTTCCGCTGCCAGCCGCGCCGTGCTGATGGGGCTCGAGTCCCAGGCCAACGCCGCTTCCTGCTTGGTGCGCTCGGCGGCGAGACGGTTGGCTTCGGCGATCTTCTTGCCGCGAGCCTCAAAGAAAATGCGGCGGTCCGGCGTGATGAGCTTCTTCACCGCTTCGATCAACGCGGGCAGAGTGGCCTCGGCGTCGGCGGCCATGGCGATGTCTACTTCGCGCATACGCTGGAAGTCCTGATAGTTGCTCTTGATGTAGAGGTCGGAGGCGGAGATGGTGATGACCTTCACGCCCGCTTTGGTGTTGGACGACGCGCTGCGATGCAACTGGTCGCGCATGGAGTTCGTCGCGCCCCAGATGTCGCTGTGTTCGAGCGCCAGAATCACGTCGGCGTTGCGCACGTTGCCGCCGGAGGCAAGCGGATGCCGCGACGGGAAATTCACGCGCCCGCCGCCATCATTCACGGCAGCTTGCAGTGTCTCGGCCAACTCCACCAGCAACTCCGCGCCGCGCGGCGTGCGTGCCACGCGATCAGCTAGGATCACCGGATACTCGGCGTTCACCAGGAGCTTGGCCGCCTCGGCCACCGCGCCGGTATCGCCCTGCGGCGGCGACGGGATGGTCAGCTTGGGGATGCGGAACTTTTCATTCGGGCTGATGGGCTTCTCTTGCAAATCCGAGTCGGCCACAATCGCCACGGGACCCATGGGCGGGGTCATGGCCAGTTTGTAGGCGCGCACGGCGGACTCAGCGAAGTGCGTCAGCGAGACGGGCATGTCGTCCCACTTCGTATAATCGCGCACCATGGCGGCGCAGTCCTGCACGCTGTGGTACCACTCGGCCCCGGGCCTTCTGGTTGCCGCGTCAAAACTATTTCCCAGAATCATGTAGACCGGCACGCGGTCGCAGTAAGCGTTGTAGATCGCCATCGCGGCGTGCTGCAATCCCACCGTGCCGTGCGCGAAGATCAACATGGGCTTGCCGGCGATCTTGTAATAGCCGTGGGCCATGGCCACCGACGACTCTTCGTGGCAGCAGGTCAGCCACTCGGGCGCGACGTTCTTGCCGTAATTGATCAGCGACTCCTGCAGGCCGCGGAAACTGGAGCCCGGATTGGAGGCGACGAACTCGAAGTCAAGCGTCTTGAGCACGTCGGTCATAAAGTCCGCCCCGCCGCGCTCACCGACCAAAACTTCAGCGTGCTCGGTGGCATCAGCAGCAGGCTCGGCGGCGGGCTTGGCGGCGACTTGCGCGCTGGCCAGCGTGGACTGCGCGACCATGGAAGCAGCGGCGGCAGCAGCGCCACCAGCGGCCATCTTCAGAAAGTCGCGGCGGTCGTTGGGATTCTGGGCGCCGTTTTGTGGGCCATTCTGTGGAGTAGACTGCGCACCATTCTGGGGCACGCCCGCGCCTTCATTCTTGCCTGCTTGTTCCTTCATGGGATTCACCTTTCTTCTCTTCGGGCATTTGCCATCTGGCGGCTTCCGCCGAGGTCTCAGTGAGACCGATGTTACTGAACGTAAAGGCCGCTGTCAATAAATATAGGCGGGAAAATTGTGGAGAAAAGTGTTGTCATCCTGAGCGCAGGCCCGAAGGGCCTGACCGTGAATAGCCGTAGGTTTCAACCTGCGGGTTGCGGTTCCATCTCAACATTTGTATGCAACCCCGGCTAGGGGTTGACCGCCATCCGAATATGTACGGCCCCGTCAGGGCCGGTGGGGTGGTGAGTGTCGTCGACCGCAGGTTGAAACCTACGGGAAGGTTCCCCATTAATGTATCAGCCCCGGAGGAGCTGACCAGTTCGGCAGATGGACAACCCCTCGCGGGGTTGGTGAGATGTGGGTCCAATCTGTCCGTAGGTTCCACCTACGGCTATTCACGGTGTTGCCCTCCGGGCCATTAGTCGCGGAACGATTCGTCCATCCGAACAGTGGTGTTCAGGCAAATACGGATTCCCGTTCCAGTATTTCAGCCCCGGCAGGGGCGATAAGAAAGTAGCCCCGGGCGCAAGCCCGGGGTACACAGGTAGATGAAATGCCAAGCCCCGGGAGGGGCGAAAGAGAATTGGGACTTCGTGAGTCTTTCTTTCGCCCCTACCGGGGCTGATCGTTTCTATCTACCATCGCAACCAACGGCTCGCGCCGTGGGCTACTTTCTTGCCGCCCCTGCCGGGGCTCACGGCTCATGCTTGCTCCAGGTTGTTTCTGCTTCAGGCCTTTAGGCCTGGTGCGGCGATCATAAGAAATAGAGCCACGTCGCAGTGCGAAGCCCCCTTTTGTCTAGCCCAGTCCTTCAGGGCTGGGTCAACAATCCCCATAAAAAAAATAGCCCCCTTCAGGGGGCTTCGCTGCGAACCGTTTGTGCGTCCAAAGATGCTCGCGGCGCAAGCCCCGCAAACGGGGCTGTAATTTTCTGGCGATCGCAAACCCAGCGCTGAAGCGCGGGGCTAGACAAAATGCAAACCAAATTCGGCGCTTTAGCGCCGAATTGCTAGATTCCCAACTCCACCGCCACTGCGTCGGCGAGCGGGGCCAGCGTTTCGTAATCGAAGCGGAAGCGGATGCCTGCGGCGTCGAACAACTCGGGCAGGCGGCGCGATCCTCCCAGCGACAATGCCTGGCGATAGCGCCGCACGGCATCGGGATAATCCTTGCGGCTGCGCTGCCACACCTGCAGTGCGCCAAGCTGCGCGATGCCGTACTCGATGTAATAAAACGGCACCTCGAACAGGTGCAGTTGTTGATGCCAGCGGTAAGACCGCTGCTCGGCGTAGCCGCCCCAATCGACGATGGTGGAGAAGCGGTCGTAGGTCTCGATCCACGCTTCGCGGCGCTCGTCGCGCGAGTGCGTGGGGTTGGTGTAGGCCCAGTGCTGGAAGGCGTCGATGATGGCGATCCAGGGCAGCAGCGAGACCGTCTCTTCCAGGCGGCTGGTGCGCGCGCGCTGCAATTCGTCGGGGGTTTTGTAGAACGCATCGAGGTGGGGTAGCGCCAACAGTTCCATGGACATGGACGCCACTTCGCAGAACTCCATCGGCGCGTGCCGGTAGTGCAGCACGGGGAGGTCGCGCGCGGCGATGGCGTGGAAGGCGTGCCCGCCTTCGTGCAGCAGCGTGCGCACATCGTCGTCGCGCCCGGCGGCGTTCATGAAGATAAACGGCACACGACGCTCTTCAAGCGTGCTCTGGTAGCCGCCCGGCGCTTTGCCTTTGCGACTTTCGAGGTCGAGCAGATTGTCCTCGGCCATGAAGCGGAACTGCGCGCTCAACTCCGGATCGACGCGCGTGAAGATATCGGCCACTCCCGAGACCAGGTGCGCGGCGTCCGCGAAGGGCCGCAGCGGCGCACGGCCTTGCGGATCTACTTTGGTATCCCATGGGCGCAGCGCGTCGCCCTTTTTACCAAGTCCCATCTGCGCGCGGCGTTTCTCGTGTATGCGTCGGACCAGCGGCAGAATGGCCCGCTCGACGCCGGAGTGAAACTCGAAGCAATGCTCGGGAGTGTAATCAAAGCGCTGCTTGGCCTCGAAGGCATAGTCTCGGTAGTTGTCAAAGCCCGCGTTGGTCGCGACGCGGTGGCGCAGCGGGATCATCTGATCGTAGAGGCCGTCGAGGGCCTCGCGGTCCTGCAGATAGCGCGCCGAAATTTTCTCCCAAGCCTGCTGGCGCAGCGCGCGATCCGTGCCGTCCATGTACTTGCCGGCCTGCGGCAGCGTGAGCTCCTTGCCTTCCATCTCGACAGTCATCGCGCCGACGATCTTCTGATATTCCGCGCCGAGCAACTGGTCCTGCGTCTCCAGCGGGATGTTCTCTTCGCGGAATAGCTTGATGTGGTTCTCCACCATGCGGTCCATCAGGGCATAGCGCTCGCGCGGCAGCTCCAGCCGCCGCGGGTTGGCGAGGTAAGCCTTCTCGAGCTCCTGATCAATGGGCTTGATCTTCGGCTCAATCTCCTCGATGAAGTGCTTGAAGGCGGCCTCGCGCTCGGCGTCATCGGTCTGCAAAGTCATGTTGATGTGGCGGCGCGCACCCTCCTCGTTGATGGCGGCCCACAACTCGAAGTAGTCGGCGAGCCACTGCTCCAACTCAACTGGCGTCTGCGGGCTGCGGTCTCGCAAGGCGAGAAACAACGGCTCGACCTGCGCCCACTCACCCAGGTTCGCGTCTTGAGGAACGAAGCGGCGCGGATAAGTGCGCTGCGGATCAAATGGCGCGATGGGCGGCGAGGTGAGTTGAGTCATGAGGCGATCCTCCGGCAGAGCATTCAGTAAAGGGCTGGGGCCGTTTCGGTCTAAACAATTCTATCAGGATGCGGGGTGTGTCTTTATCCAGCGGGCAGAGAGATAACCGCCGAGCGTACCGAGCAGCAGCCAGAAGACCGCATTGGTGGTGATCGAGGCGATCTGGAATTGGCGGATCAGATCGTCCGGGACGATCTGGTTCTGGATGTCGTGAGGCGCGCCAATTACGTGCGGCAACACCAGCACTATAAGCCCCGCAATACGCACTAGCCAACCCTGCTTGCACTCCCCGAGCAGCAGCAGACCGCCTGCGGTGGCGGCCGCGGTGGCCAGCCACCAAAGCTGGCGCGACTGAAGGTCAGCGGCCATCATGCCGGGAGGCTCAGGCGGCAGTCCCAGCGATGGCGCAAGGACGAAGCAGGCGAGGCCCGCCAAACCCCAGCGCAGGCCGCGCATCGTGCTCATGGGCGCGCTCCACAGCGTGGCCAGTCCAAACAGCAGGGCTGCAAAACCAATGCCGGTGAGCACGGTCGACAGCGCGGTCAACGAAATGCGTTGCCATCCCTCGGCTGGCTCCCAGGAAGCGTTCCTCGGCGAATCAGTCGGAGCCGGTTCCTCGGGGGCGTGTGATTGTTCCGCACGTGCTTCGTAAATTTCGGCGGACTGGATGATGGGATGTATCGTCAGATGCTGCAGGGCGAACAACACGAGGCCGGAAATTGATCCGGAGATCAGCGCCACCCACATGATTTTACGGAACTGGGCCACGGCGTTAGACCATCGCCTAATGGCAGGGGAAGCCCGCAGCGTGGCGGCTGTCATGCGTGGCATTGTGCGCGGCGGATATCTGCGAGAAGCCCACGCCGATGACCATAAGAAAGCCGAAGATCATCACCGCCAGACCGGGCAGCCACGCGGTGGCCTGCGCGGTTCGCGATTGTGCCTGTTCAAGTGCGGCTGTTGCTTGCATTGGTTCCTCCTGCGATGTCCTTCACAATAGCACATACCCATGCAGAGTGTACATTGTCAGCAGGGCACTTGCATCATTCATTCGTAACCAGAAAAAATCCCTTTCAGGGATACCCGGCCTTTTCTGCGTCCGGTGGCCATCCAGGAGTTTACTTGCCAAACGCTTACTTCGCAGCCGCGCGCAACTCCACCGGCTTGCCGTGGGGCGTGTGGCGATAGGCGTCGGCCCAGGCTTCCTTGCGTTCGAGCAGCGCGGACTCGGTGGTCAGCGACTTCTCTTTCACCAACCGCTCAAGCGCAGCTAGCCAATATTCATAGTAACGCGAGCCGTCATCGGGATGACCGGCATCCGCGGCGGCTTTCAACTCATCGGCGAGCGCCGCGGCCCACTCTTTCCAGGTGAAGTGGCCCTGCTCGGAGAGCTTCACAGCCATGGCGAAGGCCTGCGCCTGCCAAGGCTCGGCGAACACCGGCCCGCCTTCGTCGCGCGGCAGCGGCGGCAAGGCCGCGATCTTCTCAGCCAACGGAGTGGATTCATTGGTAGTCATCGTGTGGTACTCCATCCCTTAGGCGATCGTGTAATTGCTGGCCTTCACCAAGCGTCAGGCCGGTTCCAAATGATCGTCCCAAAGATCGAGATAAACCGAATCCTGTGGCTTGGCCTGATCGCCCCACAACTCATGCGCGAGGAAACGCACCGAGTAGCAGTGATGCGGCTTCTCGCCGAGAAAGTGGGCCATGGTGTCGGCGAAGGCGAAGACGCCGTTGTCTCGCACGATGGTTCCCTGTTTGCCGCGAGCGTAACGAGGCAGGCGCGTGTGCCCCGTCGGATGTATGTTGCGCGCGCGCACGCGCTGGCCTTGGCGAAACTTCGGCGCGACCTGCGGCATCGTGGCGGGAGCGCCTCCCTTCAGCAATGCCGGAATATTGTCTACGGTCACCGGGGGATTCGCCTTGGCTAAACCCGGCGCGGGCTTACCGCTGTCCGCTTCAGCCCGAGTGATCAGGCCGCGCGTTACCAGCAATTCGATCAGCCCCGCGTACCAGCGTTCGTAGTAGCTCATGCGCAGATAGTCGGCGGGTGGGATCAACTCCTTCACATGGCGCGAAGCGTCGGTGTTCCATTTGCGCCAGGCGCCCAGAGCGCGGTTCATCACATAGACGCGCCCTTCCCACGGAGCATGAAAGACCGGCTCATTTTCCTCGTAACGGATAGGGCCCATGCCGTGCATGCCGCCCATGTCATGTACGCCGTTCATCGCGCGCCTCCCTTCGGCAGGAGCGCCTGGCTGACGCCGATCATCGAGTTGCGCGTCACCAGATCTGCGAGTTGCTCCTCGCTCATGTTCTCGGTGCCCGCCGGGCGCTCCGGCAATACGAGATAACGCTGTTCCGCCGTGCTGTCCCAGACGCGGACCTCGGAATCTTCCGCCACCGCGGCACCAAACTCTTTCAGCACGCCGCGTGGATCGATCACCGCGCGCGAGCGATAGGGGGCCGACTTATACCACACCGGCGGCAGCCCCAGCACCGCCCAGGGATAGCAGGAGCACAGCGTGCAGACAACCATATTGTGTACCTTGGGAGTGTTCTCCAGCGCCACCATGTGAGCGTTGGCGCTGATGAATCCGAACTCGGCGATGGCCTTGTCGGCGTCGGCCAGCAGGCGCTGTTTGAAGGCTGGATCGCTCCAGGCTTTGGCCACGATGCGCGCCCCGTTGCGCGGGCCAATCTTGTTTTCGTAGGTGTCCACCAGCACGTCGAGCGCGGCGCGGTCCACCAATCCCTTTTCCACAAGCAGCGATTCGAGCGACTTGACGCGCAGGGTCAGGTCGGAGGGAACGTCCTGATGATCGTGCTCCTGACCATGAGCGTGGTTGGGCAACGCCGACGCACCGGCAGCGGCTCCCACCGCGGTACTCGTTGTCTTTAGAAATTCCCGGCGCGATGACTCCTTGCGCGATGACTCCATGATATGTTCCTTTCCGGCGCTTCGTGGTCAGTCCTTCATGGGCCGATTAGGCAGCAGTATACATCATTCTGCATCGACCGGCAGTAGAGTTGGCTGGCTGGAGACGGATTCAATTGTTTGGTTGAGAAGGCAGGCGAGGGTGGCTGCGGCCCGTGCCATCGCGAGAACATGTTTCCACGACGGCGCCAAGCCGCAGGCTTGGGAGGGATTCCCGGCCCCGTCAGCCACCGTCAGACTTTCGCCGGACAGTGGGTGGCAGGGCAGGGAACTTTTGCGGACTCGAAAAATGTTTGCAGGATACTTCCGTCCGAAGCAGAGTCGCCCGGACGGTCTGGATTTTTACCTTCCCGTATCCGTCGCGCCCGCGGTTGTGGCGATGAGCAAACGGGCGTGAAATGGTTCCAACCTTGCGGTTCCGTCGGAATCGTCAGAAGCAGCGGGATGTGCGGAATAGGCGGGCCAAATTACCGGTGACTCTGAAAGTTTGTAGTTTGGCCATGGCCGCGAATCCTGCAAATTTTGATAGAAGATTCCGAGGCCGGGTGCGGCATTCGGGATGTGGTTTTTTGCGGTCGGCTCACTCGCGGGAGCGCTGCTCTCCTCGGCGGCGACATTCGCCGGGTCGCTTGCCGGCTCCTCCGGCGTGCTGGCCTCGATGCGGCCGGGCGTGACGACGTCGCGCTGCGCTACCGCCTCAAATCCCACCGTGCGATTGCGGCCCGCCTTGCGGTCGCGAACCGGCGAGCGCAGCAGGAGCATCACGCGAACCATCTGCGGGTCGGGTGCGACAGGAAGTTCGCCCGTGAGGTCGCCGTCGAAGGTGAACACGGGCAGTCCGCCATTGTCGACGCGCTCGGCGATGGTTTCATAGATGGAAGCCGGCACGGAGCCATCGGCATTCTTGGTAACCGCGCTGCGCTGGAGGTTCTCTCCCTGCAGGCGATACTCGATGCGCTCGACCGAGCCGTTGTTGTCCACGTCGGCTTCAAAGACGATCTGCTCGCCGGTAGCCAGCAGGAACGCGCGGGCCGCGACACGATTGGAGTTGGTGAAGTCGAGCGTGGCATCGGAACCGTCCACTGGCAATGCGGGCGATCCGGCCAGGCGTACCTCCGCCGCAATTTGATCGACGGTTTCGCGACCATCGAGCACCATCTGACGGTAGATTTCCTCGTTGGTCGAGCGGCTGCCGTTCTTCTTGTGGACCAACGTCATCACGCCCGTTGATACAAAGGTGAATAGAGAAGTGACTAGAAGCACTTCTCCCATGGTGAATCCGCGCTGCGAAGTTAGTTGCATACTTTCCTCCACGCCCTGGTTCAGGCCGGTCCTGGCTCGCTCGTAAAACACCTCGATGTCGTTGGCTGGAACGAGTATCCGGCTTCGGACACTACGCCACACTGCATCACGGAGGAGTAGGCACTTGAAGGACCAAACTATGAAGACAGGCACGGCGGCGGCGGATTGCTCCTACCAGATTGAATGTAAGTGTGTTGATCGTGATTTGCGTGGGAGCGTGAGATGGTTGCCCGCGCGGAGGGCTGTCACGATTCTGGCGAATTAGTCAGTAGAATGACGTGCCAAGCGGGCTAGAAATAAATTTTGATGGCTAGCTGAACGTGGCGCGGCTGCTCATTGAGCGGCGAAGCGCTGGGCAAGGATGAGCCAACACCTTGGCGTCCATACTGCGCTTCGCCGAATTGGGAGGACTCAAAACGCGGGTCTGGATTGCTTAAATTGGTGTGATTGAATACGTTGAACATCTCCAGGCGGAACTGCAGATTTACTTGCTCACCGAGTTGCGAAAGCGCAAAGCTGCGCGCGAGCGATAAATCCACGTTCCAGAATCCAGGGCCGCGAAATGCGTTGCGCGCCGAACTGCCGACCTTGCTGGAGACGGGTCGCTTGAACTTGGCGCGATCCAAAAACACAACTCCTCCCGCAATGGGAGTCGGATTTTTCAGAGTCGCATCGCTGGATTTGCCTCCATCGAAGTCGAGTCGATTGTCTAACAACTGGCCCGAACCCGGCTCAAGGTAGTAATAAGATCCCGGATCGAGCGGATCCAGAAACACGGGCTGGCGCGTGGCCGCCGAATAAGAGAATCCGGATCGGAAGCCAGCCAGCGCACTGACCTGCCATCCGGACATGGCCCTGGGCAGACCGCGCAGCAATGGTGCCTGAGCCGTGAAATTGAACACCAGACTATGCCGCTGGTCAAAATCGGAGTATCCGTAATCGGAGTTGGTATCCATCTGGCGGACGAAGGAGGACGAAGACTGAAAGATGGAGAATGAAAGGTCTGCCAGCCGCGCCCGCCGCTCGGACGATTTGCGGCGGAATGGGTCGCTCTGAACGTCCCGGCTGCGCGAGTAGCTATAGGACGCTTGAAACTGCAATCCCGTTCTCCACCTGCGATTGACGGCAAGCTGCATGGCTGCGTTGTCGGAATGGCTCTGATTGCTGCGAAAGTTAATGTCGGGCAGCGAGGGATTGAAGCGTCCCTCGAAGTTGCTTGCGGTAACCGGTCGCGCATAGCTGCGATTGATAATGTCGGAGGCCGCCAGCTTTCTTCCGAGCGCGCCAGTGTGATTGATTTCGATCAAAGTATCGGCGGCGATCTCGTGCTGGATCCCGACGAACCAGCTCTGGGCATACGGCGTGCGAAGATTTTGATCGATGGCAATCGCCGACGTCGGTTCGCTAGAACTGGCCGTGGGGATACCGTTGCGTACCGGCAACGTGTATTGAAAGCGCGGCGGAGCTCCTGGGAAATTGGCCAGAAACCGCAACTGAAGATTGTTGCTGCGCGAATCCATCCAGAAATTGTTGAAGATGCGGTCGAAGAAAATGCCGTAGCTGCCGCGCAAAACGCTGCGGCCCGAGCCGGTGAGATCCACGGCGAAGCCGACACGTGGCGCGAAGTTGTTACGGTCCGGCCGGTAGAGTTCCGCTTGCTGCATCCTGCCGCCGGCAATGCGTTCGGCGGGGGTGGCGCCGGAGCCGAAGACAAAGTTGAAATCCTGTGTGCCATTGCGCGGGTTGGGTGCGCCGAATAGCTCCCAGCGAACGCCCAGATTCACGGTCATGCGGGCCCCAAGTTTCCAATGGTCATGCACGAATGCCGCCCATTCATTCTGAAAATAGTTGCGGCGGAAATCCGCGTCCTCGGCGGGACGGCCCGTCTGGCGATTCAAAGTAATGATGACGCTTTCCGGCAGGTCGAACAGGAAGTTCAGGAGGCTGGGGAACCCATAGGCGCCATCGCGCGCCGGGGAGAGCAGCGAGTCATGCAGGAACGGACGCCATTCAAGCCCGAGCGAAAGCGCATGCCGACCAACGAGGCGGTTGTAGTTGTCGAGCACGTGAAAGATGGTATCGCGGAAGGCGTAATCATATGCCGCTTCGCTGCCGGGTAGCAGCACGCCGTCATTGGAGCTAAGAGTGGGGATCTCCGAGTGCGGGCGAATGAAGCGGACGCTGTTGCGGTTCATGCCGAACTTGAACTCATTGGTTCCGCCGAGCAGGTCACGCGTGTAATTCAAACTCAGATTCTGTCCGCGAATGACCAGCGGCGCGTTGAGATTAGGGTACGGGCTGAACGCAAAATCATCCTGCGTGTTCTGGGAAAATGCATAGCGACCGCTGAGGCGATCGCTTCCGTTGGGAGAGGCGTAGTCGGTGCGGCCCAGCAGGAAGTTGTTGCGCTGCACAAACGGGAGGACGTAGTCCTTCTGGATGACTGCCTGATTCGTGGCCAGCGGAGTTCCCCCCGGCGGCGGGAACAGACCGAATAGTTGGCGTGCTTTACTGCCCGCAGGGGCCAGCGCCACAGCTTGAGGACTGGGGAGGAATAGCTGCTGCGGCTGACTCTGCGTGTGGGAGCGGAATTGTTCGAAGTTGCCAAAGAAGAATATTCGGTCGCGCTGGAGGGGGCCACCCAGCGAGCCGCCGAACTGATGAAGCTCGAAGGGTTCCTCCGGAAGATTCTTCCAGTTGTTGCTGAACGAAGTGGCGTTCAGCCGTTCCTGATTGAAAAACTCGAACAGGGAGCCATGAAATTGATTGGTGCCCGAGCGCGTGATGGCGTTGGCGATGAACCCGGATGACCGCCCAAAGTCAGCCGTGAAGTTGTGCGTCGCCATGCGGTATTCCTGCACCGCGTCGGCGGAGACGCGCGTGGCGGCGCCGGTAACCTGCAGATCATTATTGTCCACACCATCGAGCAAAAAATTGGAGCTGGAGACCGGCTGGCCGTTCACCGAGAGACCCAAGCCGCGTCCCGTGGCATTGTCGGAAGTAACGCCGGGGTTCAGCACCAGCAGCGTGTAGACATCGCGTCCGGAGAGCGGCAATTCCAGTATCTTGTTTTCATCGACTAGCCGCGAGAGTGTTCCGGAGAGCGTTTCTGCCACCGACACGGGAAGTTGAATCAATACCGCACTGGGGATGGCGGCATCAGCTCCATACATGACGGAAAGAATATTGCTCGGATTCGCTCCCGCCGCGGCGGGAGCAGGTGCGGTGGGAGATGGCGGAGCCGTCGCAACAGGCCTCGTTCCCTGCAGAGAAAAATTCAATTCAATGCGCGAGGCCACTGGTAGTTCCACAGGGGAGCGCTCTTCCGGCTGAAAGCCAAGAGCGTCCACGCGAACCCGGTACATGCCTGGCTGTAGCGAGGAAAAATAAAAGATGCCCTGCGCGTTGGTGTAGCGGTAGGCCTGCACGTTGGTCTCCGGATTGCGGAGTATAACCAGCGCCCGCTCAATGGGCCGCGATGACGTCTGGCTGAGCACCTGACCCTGCAGCGTTGCCTGGGAAGTTTGGGCGCGAAGGTTGGTGAGAACGGTGGCGAATAAAAAGACCAGGAACAGAACGGCGATCAACTGGGGGGATTTTTTCATTGACTCCGCTCCACATTGCGAAGTTTCCTCTCCAGTTCGCCGGTAACGCGGCGATCGGTGGAGCGAGCGATAGCTTGGCGGTAGTCATCGACGGCTTGCCCTCGATTACCCTGCGCGGCGTGAACATCGCCGAGGCCAGTCAACGCAATCACCGGCTCAACGCCGGCGCCGAGCATCTGCATGTACACCATCTCGGCGTCTGCAAACTTCTTCTCGTCCAACAACACGCGCCCGAGTGTCTCATAGGGCCCTGCAACCGTTGCGCCGGCATTCACGGCCTCGCGAAGCACGGACTGCTGAAGCTGCGGATTGCGTTGGCGGCGATAGATCTCCGCGAGCTTCATGCGTGGCTCAATCAGCTGGGCGTTCAAATCCGCCGCGCGCCGGAAGCTGGCCTCCGCCTCGCGCTGATTGTTGCGCTGCTCGAAGATCAGGCCTAGGTTGTGGTGGGCCATGGCTTCGTCCGGCTTCATTTCAATGGCTCGGCGAAACTGTTCTTCCGCCTGCGGCAGTCGTCCCTGAAACAGATACAGTACGCCGAGATTGTAATGCAGGTAGGAATACCGCATGCCCAGTTCCTGCCCCAGTTGGATACCGACGCGGAACTCCTCTTCGGCTTCGCGATAGCGCAGCTGGCTGGCGTAAACATTGGCAAGATTGTAATGCGGGTAGACCCATTTGTCAGCTCGCGCGGAGGCCGCGCGGAAATTGTCGATGGCATCGTTCCAGCGCTGCTGCTGCATGTAGGCGATGCCCAGCGCGTTGTAGGAGAAGGCGGCTTCGGGGTCCAGCGCGATGGCTTCCCGCAGTGTGCTGATGCCCGCCACGAACTGACGATTCTCCACCTGCGCGCGGCCCTGCATGAATTTGGCTTTGGCTTGCAACGAAATATCATCAACGGCCACTTCGCTCGCGCGTCCAAACAGCCTGGCGCCCTCTTCATACTTGGCGGCATCCAGACGGATCACCTGATCGCCACGCCGATAGGCCCACAAAACTTTGTCTCCCGCCGAGGCCAGCGCAATTACCAATTTCTCGTCCGCTTCGGCGCGGTCATCCTCGTCTACCGGTAGCGCCGTGTAGCGCTGATGCAGCTCAATGGCATTGTTGCCCGGTGGCGCCAGCAGGCGGCCATCACGGATTGACTGCTCAAAGCTGTTGCGCAGTTCATCGCTCGGCGAAATGCCTGCTCGGGGTTGTTGGCCAGGAGCCTGTAACGCTGCTGACATCCCCAGTGTCGGATATCCGCGACCGCGACGCGCGGTGGGGGAGGCAGGGCCGAGTTTCCAATCCTTCGGTGCGGCCTTGTCCACGAACGACATGGGCGTCTCCGGCTCGAAGTTGCCGAAATCGCGGATGTGCTGCTGGCGCTCCGTGGCATTCTCGACGTTGGTTTGCAGATAACTGACAATCTCCGCCGCGGTCACCGTATTGTCCTTGTCCTCGTCCGCTTCGCCGCTGAGGCCGCGCAGCAGGAAGTAGGAGAAGACGCCGTGGCCGCCGCCCCACTGATCGCTCTCTCTGGAAAACTCATTGGGGCGGCTGGCCAGCAGCCCCATGGTCTCGCCGCGCGAACTGGCGTCTTCGATGTAGCGGTTCACATTGCCCTGCACCTGCCCAAGTTTTCCGGCGCGGCAGACGTCCGCGAACAGGAAAATGCGCTTGGCGTTCTTCAGTCGGTTCTGCATGATGTTGCCCAGCTCGCGCATCGGCAACGCGCTGGTATAGAGGTCTTCGCGATCCGAATCAGCCGCCAGCAGATAGCCTTCGCGCGCGGCATCCTTCTCCACCATGCCGTGCGAGGCGATGAAGATATACACGGTGTCCTCGGGCTTAAGCTTCTTGGCCAGAGTGCTGCCCAGGCGGCTGCGCATCGCCGCCTGCTTGGCCTCTTCATTGGTCATCAAGAAAACGTTCTCAGGGGGGAAGCCACGTCCGCGCGGGCTGGTTACGAAATCGTAGAACGCCTGAGCGTCGTCATCGGCGTAGTCCAGCCACTCTTCCTTGGGCAGGTTTTCAAACTCGGACACGCCAATGATCACGGCATAGAATTGCGGCTGGGCCGGCGCGACCGCTTCCTGCGCGAATAGCGCCGGGGACAGCAGCACGGCCGCCGCGCTCAGTATAACTCTGACTGCCCGGCTCCGTTCACGCCGAGCAGGGAGAGAAGTTTCCCGGCCCGCAATGTATCGCAGAAACACCAGCTAATCCCTTGTGCGACCAGTAGGAGATTGTAAGTAAACTCGCTAAGCTAGTTATATAGTTATCAGAGGGTTCAGTCAATTACCGAATGATCGTGATGGGCGGATATTGTGTTAGTATATTGGCACGAGTGGTATTCCAGTCGGTAGGCATCCCGGAAGAGCGATCTTTGGGGAATCCCAGCTTGAATTCCAGCGCAAAGTCTTGACAAATTGTTGATGCTCGGCTACTTTGGTAGTTTCCGGCCAACACTTTAGGGAATGCCGGTACTACAACTATGTCTACTTACGTTCCGAAAAAAAATGATGTAATCCCCAAATGGTATCTTGTCGATGCCGAAGGGCAGGCGCTGGGGCGAGTGGCTACGTGCGTGGCCACGCTATTGCGTGGCAAGCATCGGCCGACCTTCACGCCTTATTTGGACACGGGCGATCATGTCATCGTGCTGAATGCCACCAAGATTCGCTGGACCGGCAAAAAGCTTGAGCAGAAGGTCTATCGCCACTACACCGGCTATCCCGGCGGAGTGCGCGAGAAGTCGGCGCGCCGGAGCTGGGATGAAAATCCTTCCGATGCCGTGCGCGAGGCCGTCTTTGGCATGCTGCCCAAGAACAAGCTACGTGACCGCATGACCAACCGTCTGTTGGTCTACAGGGACACGAAGCATCCACATCAGGCGCAGCAGCCGGAGGCCTATAAAATGGCCGCTGCCAAGATATAGACAAGATATAGAACTGGTATAGGGCCAAGTTGGGAGTTGGCCACACCCGATACGTTTTGGCTAGTTAAGGAAGTATTGGATTGTCCCAGGCCAGCTCCGCGCTGGCCCTCAATTCCGCGGCGGAATGGCCGTCGAGCCCAGATAATGGGGAAAGAGACAGGGTAGAGGACCAATGGAACAGTACTACGGAACCGGCAGACGCAAGACCAGCACGGCGCGGGTTTTCCTGCGGCCCGGCCAGGGCAACTATAAGGTAAATGGCAAGACCGCGGACGAATTTTTTCTCACACCCACTCGCCGCAGTCAGGTGCGCCTGCCCTTGCAACTGGTTGACATGGCCGAGAAGTTTGACGTGCTGATTACCGTCAAGGGCGGCGGCAACAACGCCCAAGCCGGCGCCGTTCGCATGGGTATCTCACGCGCACTGCTGGAGTTCAATCCGGAGCTGCGTCCGGTCCTGCGAAAAGAAGGTTTCCTGACGCGTGATCCGCGCCAGAAGGAGCGCAAGAAGTACGGACAGAAGGGCGCTCGCAAGCGCTTCCAGTTCTCCAAGCGCTAGTACGGAATTTGGTTTCTACTGGGGTGCAGAGGCGGGATTAGGGTCTCCCCAGTTGGGCAAGACTAGTTGATTTTATTTGTTTAACGGCCGTGCCTGATGGGCAGTTTTCAGGGCGTGCTGAAGGAGGCTTTTTGCCGGCAATTACGATGAAAGAACTTTTGGAGGCGGGCGTCCACTTCGGGCACCAGACTCGTAAGTGGAACCCCAAGATGAAGGAATACATCTTCGGGGAGCGCAATGGCATCCACATCATCGATCTGCAAAAGACCCTGAAGCTGTTCAAAGAAGCGGCCCGCTACGTGGCCGAGACCGTTGCCACCGGACGTACCGTGCTGTTTGTAGGTACCAAACGCCAGGCTCAGGAAGCCATCGCCGAAGAAGCCAAGCGCTGTTCCATGTATTACATCAACCAGCGTTGGCTCGGTGGACTGCTTACCAATCACGTTACCATTCAGAAGTCCATTGTGCGCATGAAGGAACTCGAGGTCATGTCGCAAGACGGCCGCTACGAGATGTTGACCAAGAAAGAAGTCAGCAAGCTGGAGCGCGAGCGCAAGCATCTGGAACTGAACTTGGCGGGCATCAAGGATATGCCGGGCTTGCCCGATATGCTGTTTATAGTCGATTCCAACATGGAAGAGATCGCCGTCAACGAGGCCCGCAAGCTGGGCATACCGGTGGTGGCCGTGGTGGATACCAACTGCGACCCGAACGTCGTGAGCTTCCCCATTCCCGGCAATGATGATGCGTTGCGCGCCATCCGTCTGTTTACCTCCAAGATAGCCGATTCCGTGATCGAGGGCCAAGGATTGGCGGGCGACCGAGGGTTAATTCCCGTTGCCGCCGAGCCTGCAGCGGTGGCGCCTGCCACGGTGGAATCACTCAGCACCGGAAGCGGAAGCGGGTATCTGCCTCCCGAGCCATCCGGAGCCGAGGTCGCGGAATCCGATGCCGTCCGGAGTTAGTGTTCCTGGCATCCTTCAGCAACAGGCCTAAAACTGGATTTTGTTTTGCGGGCTTGTAGTGTATCTGCCCGGTCCCGCCCGAAGTCCTCATCCTCACTGACTGCGGTCCGGTCAGCCGGCGGGGACTTGATACACAGCCCACTCAAGCGAAATTGAAAGCAATAGAGAGGAATTGAAACACGTCATGTCCGATGTTCAAGTTTCCGCACAACTGGTGAAGGAATTGCGCGAGCGCACGGGCGCTCCATTTGGGGACTGCCGTTCAGCGCTGATTGAAGCCAAGGGCGTCATCGCGGACGCGGAAGTCGTGCTGCGCAAGAAGGGCCTGGCATCAGCCGCCAAGCGTGCTGGACGCGCGACACTGGAAGGTCTGGTCGGTTATTACATACATGCCGGCGGCAAGATCGGCGTGATGATTGAACTGAATTGCGAAAGCGACTTTGTGGCGCGGACCGAAGTGTTTCAGCAGCTCGCTCACGATATCTCCATGCACATCGCCGCCACCAATCCTCGCTTCATCCGGAAGGAAGAAGTGACGCCGGAGATTCTGGAAAAAGAAAAAGAAATCTACCGTGCTCAGGCCAAGGCCACTGGTAAGCCCGAAAAGGTGGTTGAGAAAATCGTTGAAGGCAAGATGGAGAAGTTTTACGAAGAGGTTTGCCTGCTCGATCAACATTTTGTAAAGGACCCCACTGGGGCGCAGACCGTATCTCAGTTGATTGCTTCGGCCATCGCTAAGCTGGGCGAGAATATAAGCGTGCGGCGGTTTGTGTACTTCAAGGTCGGTGAAGCCGCTGGACAATCATCTGGACAAGCAGCCGGACAAGCAGCTGGCCAGGCCGCACCTGTGCAGGCATAGCCAGCACGCATTCGTTCTTGGGTGATATTGAGCATCCAACCCGTATGTGAAGTTTCGGCGCAGTAGAACTGCAAGAGCCCCCATCATGATGGCCAAACCCATCTATCAGCGCATTCTGTTGAAGTTAAGCGGCGAGGCCTTGGGCGGAACCCAGGGCTTCGGCGTAGATCCCACGCGCGCGCAGGACATCGCGCAGGAGATCGCCGATGTTCAAAAATCAGGAGTTGAGACCGCGCTCGTGATTGGCGGTGGCAACATCTTCCGCGGCGTTACTGCTTCGGCGATGAAGATGGATCGCGTGGCGGCCGACCACATGGGCATGCTGGCCACGGTGATCAACGCTCTCGCGCTGCAAGATGCTCTCGAAAAGCTGGACGTTAGCACCCGCGTGATGAGCGCCATTCAGATGCATCAGGTGGCCGAGCCGTTCATTCGTCGCCGGGCCATTCGTCATTTGGAGAAGGGCCGAGTAGTCATCTTTGCCGCTGGAACGGGCAGCCCGTATTTTTCCACCGACACGGCGGCGGCCTTGCGCGCAGTGGAGATCAAGGCGCAGGTAATCATGAAGGCCACTAAAGTGGACGGCATCTATGACGCCGATCCGCTGAAGGTGAAGGATGCCACCATGTTCCAGCAGATGACCTACTGGGACGTGATGTCGAAGAATCTTGGCGTCATGGATTTGACCGCCATTTCGCTCTGCCGCGAAAACAACCTACCCATCATAGTTTTTAACCTGAATGTGTCTGGAAATATCTCCCGCGTGGTGCATGGTGAAAAGGTGGGTTCAATCGTTACCGCTTGAGCTTGCCAGCCCACTGCCTCTGCTTGCGCATCCCCGATGTATAATATTGACTTGAGTAGGTCCAGGAGGGACAGCCATGAGTCAGGAAACTGTCAAAGAAGCAAAAAAGAGGATGGAGAAGGTGGAGGCCGATCTGCGCGCTGAGTTGTCCACGCTGCGCACCGGGCGGGCATCGCTCTCTTTGCTGGATCATGTGCGGTTTGATTATTATGGAACGCCCACGCCGCTCAAGGAAGCCGCCAAGCTCGCGGTTACCGACGCGACCACGCTGACCATTCAACCCTTCGACCCCAGCATCCTCGGCGAAATCGAACGAGCCATTCGCGCCGGCGATCTGGGCCTGAATCCTGCTAACGACGGCAAGCTCATCCGCGTGCCGATTCCCGCTCTTACCGAAGACCGGCGCAAGGAGCTGGTCAAGCATCTGCATAAGATACTCGAATCGCATCGCACCGGCGTCCGCAATGTTCGCCGCGATGTGAATGAAGTCCTGAAGAAGATGCTCAAGGACAAGCAAATCTCCGAAGACGACGAGCGCCGTTACATGGAGGAAGTCCAGAAGACCACCGATCAGGCCATTGCGCGCCTCGATGAGATGGGCAGGAACAAAGAAAAAGAAATCACCACGGTTTAGTTTTTTGACGGACCGGAGATATCGGTGTTCTTCGAAATGTCTTTTGCTGCAAGCCCCCGAAATGTCTCCTCGAAACGCGGGTCGGATCGCAGTAAATTCTTTTGCACCTTCCCCATGGCGTTGCGCGGCAATTCCTTTACGATAAATATCTTCCTGGGGATTTTGTAGCCGGCAATCTCACGTTTCAGCCACGACAGTAGTTCAGCGGCTCCGCCGACTTCCCCCGCGCTTGCCGCACCTCTGCTGTCCAGCACCACGATGGCCACCACGGCCTCGCCATAATCGGGATGGGGCACACCAATCACGGCGGATTCCATTACTCCCGGGTACGCGTCGATCGTGATCTCAATCTCTTTCGGATTCACATTCATCCCACCCGTAATGATCAAATCCTTGGCGCGCCCGGCGATGGCATAGGCTCCGTTGGCGAGGCGGCGTCCCAGATCGCCGCTGCGAAAGAATCCATCGGATGAAAAAGCCTCCGCTGTTTCGGCGGGGCGGCGCCAGTATCCGGGGAATACGCTCTCGCCGCGAATTAAAACCTCCCCCACTACACCGTCTGACACAGCTTGCCCGGCTGCGTCAGCGATGCGCAGATCAAACCCTGGCAGAGGCAGTCCAACGCTGCCGCCAATCCGCTGCCCGTCCACCGGGCTGGAGGCGATGCCGCCCGTCTCGGTCATACCATATCGCTCGACGATGGCATGACCTGTCCGTTGCTCAAACTCGCGGAAGGTTTGCTCGCGCAGTGGTGCCGATCCGGAGATGAACAGCCGGATATTCCCGCAGCTCTCGCGCGTGAGCGGTGACTTTAGCAAGCGTGTGTAATACGTGGGCACGCCCATGAAAATAGTCGCGTGAGGCAGCGCCGCCAGTATAGCGGGAGCTAGAAACCGCCGATGCAGAATGATCCGGGACCCGCTCAATAACGTCGGGACAGTGGCCACGAATAAACCGTGCAGATGATAGAGCGGCAGCGAATGAAGCAGAACTTCGCTGCTTCGCCAGCGCCAGAATTCACGCAGCGCCGCACCGTTCGCATATAGATTGCGATGCGTGATCATGGCTCCCTTGGGACGGCCCGTGGTTCCAGATGTGTACATCAACGCAGCGACGTCGCTGCCGGAACAGTCTTCAATGCGAGTCGTTGATTCAATAGTCTTCGCCTCCTCGTAGGCTTCTCCGTAGCCGGAGACATCCATCGTGGACATGGCAAAACTTGTCTGCATCTCCTTCCGGAGCGACTCGTATTCCTCGCGCCGTCGCGGATGGCAGATGGCCATGCGGGGATCGGCGTCTTCCAGGATTACTTGAATCTCTCCTCGGCGGCTGGTGGGGTTCAGGGGTACAAAAATGGCGCCCATACGAATGCAGGCGTAGCAGAGCATCAGCAGGTGAGGCGACTTGTCCGTCTGCGCCAGCACTCGGTCGCCCGGACGCACACCTTTCGATGCGAGCCACGCGGCATACTTCCCGGTCCATAGGGCAAAGTCCGAGTAGGTGTAGATCGCCCGCGCGTCCGTCTCCAGCAATACGCAACTGCGGTCGGTGGGAAAACAACTCTCGATGATGGCGTAAAGGTTATCGTTCATTTGATTGTTGGCTGCGCTGGCGGGCAGGCCCAATACTTCATCTTCGCAAAGTCCGTGGGTGAAATTCAATGTGTGTGCCAGGAAGCAATCATCCGGAGTATCCAAAAACCATGATGAATGCAAAAATCTGATAAAATCCATAGTTTCATGGATGAATCACAGTGTCGTGCCGGATTTGACGATCGGGAGCGACCTGAAGACACCCGAATTCCAATTGAGGTAGATCATGTCCAGCAAAATTCAGAAGAATGGCAAACCGGAGCCGCGCCGCTTCATCATCGGTATGTCCGGTGCGACGGGCGCGATCTACGGCATTCGCATGTTGCAGATGCTCAGAACCGTGCCGGGCGTGGAGACGCACCTGGTGATGTCCAAGGCGGCGGAACGAACGATCGCTTACGAGACGAGCTTTACGATTGATCAAGTGCGGGCGCTGGCGCATGAGTCGTACAACATTCTGGATATCGGCGCCAAACCCTCGAGCGGATCATTTCCCGTCGAGGGCATGATCGTCGCGCCCTGCGCCATGAAGACCCTCGGGGCGGTCGCCAACTCTCTGAGTCTGGACCTGCTCAGCCGCTCCGCCGACGTTACGCTCAAGGAGCGTCGCAAACTGGTACTGATGGTGCGAGAAGCCCCTCTACATCTGGGCCATCTGCGCCTGATGGTGCAGGCCGCCGAGATCGGGGCCATTATCTCGCCGCCGGTTCCGGCATTTTACAATTTCCCGAAGACACTTGACGACATGGTGAATCACACGGTCGGTCGCGTGCTCGATCTGTTCGGCGTAGACGTGAATCTCGTCAAACGCTGGGAAGGCATGAGCGCCAAGAACAAGAAGCTCGCCAGTACGAAGTGACTATGACTCATTCGGATGTGTGGATCATCCCCGGAGTGGTGGCCAGCGGTCTGGGCCAGGGTGCATTCTTTGTTTCTATTGAGTGGGTGCGTAGCCGATTGACTGAGTTGATGGGCATCCCGCCATTTCCTGGAACGTTGAATGTTCGCGTGGCTCCCCAAATGTGGGCGGCGTTGTTTGCGCAGCGGACGCGGTTTGACCTGGTCTCCGAGCCCGGCATGGCCGGCAGTTGTCCCGGATATCTCGCGGCGATCACCTTGCGCACTCACAGCGAGAGTGTGCAACAAGCATGGGTAATTTTGCCAGAGGTGACGGTGCATACCGATATTTTGGAGATCGTTTCGCAGCATCATCTGCGCAACGTGCTTGGCTTGAGCGATGGCGACATTCTCGAAGTGATTGTCTCTATGCCGCTCGATTAATTTCTGGTTTGGGAGAATCAAGATGCCTTCAAATGCTCCAACGGATGTGATCCCCGTGGTGGACATTCCCACCACGCTGAATATCGCCAGCTATTTCATCGACAGCAATATTGAGCAGGGACGCGGCGGCACAATTGCCATCTATGAGGAGGGCCGCACCACCACCTACGAGCAGCTTGCCGAGGCCATGAATCGTGCGGGCAACGCGCTGCGCACCTTGGGTGTGGAGCAGGAAAATCGTGTGCTCCTGGCCATACCGGACTCAGTTGAGTTCGTCGCTGTATTCTTTGGCGCCGCTAAGATCGGCGCCATCCCCATTCCAGTTAATACGGCGGCCAAGCCGGAAGACCTGCTCTATTTTCTCAACGACAGCGGCGCGCGCGTATTAGTGGTCCAGGATGACCTCTGGCCCGATCTTCAGCCTTTGCTGGCGCAGGCACCAAGCCTGTTGCATGTTCTGGTCATGCCGTCGGTGCCTGCCCAGTCGCAGATGGTAACGACCGTGCCGCCAATGAAAGCGCACTACGGATTTCATCGCCTGAGCGAGGCGCTGGCCGCCGCCTCTCCCGCGCTTGCCGCTGAACCCACTTCCAAAGACGACATGGCGTTTTTCCTCTACACTTCCGGCAGCACCGGAGGGCCGAAGGGCGCCGTGCATCTGCACCATGACATGATTGTCTCCACCGAGCTATACGCGCGCAATATCCTGAAAATTTCAGCCCAGGATATTTTCTTCTCCGCCAGCAAGCTGTTCTTCGCCTATGGCCTGGGCAATGGTTCCTACTTTGCGTTCGCCGTCGGCGCGTCGGTGGTCTACAATCCACACCGCCCCAAGCCCGAGACCATTCTGGAATACATCGAGAAGTTTCGGCCGACGCTTTTTTTCAGCGTTCCAACGCTCTACGCCGCGATGCTTCAGGTGCCCCCAAAACCAGACACCCAGCGGAACCTCTCCAGCGTGCGCTACGGAGTGTCGGCGGGGGAGGCGCTTCCCGATGAACTGTTTCACCGCTTCAAGGAGCGCTTCAGCGTGGAGATACTCGATGGCATTGGGTCCACGGAGATGCTGCACATATTTATCTCCAATCGCCCCGGCGATATTCGTCCCGGCACCAGTGGAAGGATCGTTCCGGGATACGAGGCCAGGATTGTGGATGAAGCGGGAAATGCGCTGGCGCCTGGCGATATTGGAAATCTCTGGGTGAGCGGCGATAGCGCCGCGGCATTCTACTGGCGCAAACACGGCAAATCCAAGGCCACCATGGTGGGCGAATGGCTGGTTACGGGCGACAAGTATTACGTCGATCCCGATGGCTATTTCTGCTATTGCGGCCGCGCCGACGACATGCTGAAGTGTTCAGGCCAGTGGGTCTCGCCGGTGGAAGTTGAGAATGCGATCATCGCTCATCCGAGCGTTCTGGAATCAGCCATCGTCGGCCAGGCGGACGAGGACGAGTTGGTGAAGCCCAAGGTCTTCATCGTTCTCAAGAATGGCGCGACAGCGCCAAACGAAGATGATCTGCGGACATTTTTGAAAGGGAAACTTGCTGGCTACAAAATTCCGCGCTGGGTCGAGATCGTTCCCGAGCTACCCAAAACAGCTACTGGGAAGATACAGCGATTCAAACTGCGTAGCTAATTGCCATTGCTCTCGCGCTTCTTCTTATTCACTTCAATGCTGAGACGTTTAATTTTCTGATTCAGCGTGGACAAGGGAATCTGAAACCGCTCGGAGGCCTCTGTCTGATTGCCCTTGGTGCGGTCGAGCATTTCCAGGATGATGCGGCGCTCGCACTCGTCCATGATCTCAAACAGCGAAGCCTGCGGGCTGCCTCCCAGAGTGGGCAGCAGTCGCCACAGTTTTTTTCCGGTTTTGAGGATGGCCTCGGGGAGCATCTCCGGGCCGACTTCCTCGCCCGGTGAAAGAATGACGGCGCGCTCGACGGCATTTTCCAACTCGCGCACATTTCCTGGCCAATCATAATCGAGCAGCAGGCGCAGAGCTTCCTGAGAAAAGTGTCGCGGAGGTTTGCTGTTTTCCGCGCAGAACTTGCGGAAGAAGTGCTCCGCCAGCAGGGGCACATCCTCACGGCGCGCGCGCAGCGGGGGCAGGGTAATCGTGATCACGTTCAACCGGTAAAAAAGATCCTCGCGGAACTTGCCATCCTCCACCATGCGTTGCAAGTCCACGTTGGTGGCGGTTACCACGCGTACGTCCACGTGAATCGTTTCGTTGCTGCCGAGTGGCATGAACTCGCGTTCCTGCAGAACGCGCAGAAGTTTGGTTTGGGTTTCGACGCCGACTGTTCCAATCTCGTCAAAGAATAGCGTGCCGTGATCGGCCAGCTCGAACAGTCCTTTTTTGGAGGCCACCGCGCTGGTGAACGCGCCGCGGACATGCCCGAACAGGATGCTCTCCAGCAGGTCCACGGGCAGGCTGCCGGTGTTGACGGGAACGAAGAGTTTGTCCATGCGCGTGCTGTTGGCGTGAATGGCTTTGGCGATCAGTTCCTTGCCGGTGCCACTCTCGCCCTGGATTAGCACAGTGGCGCGTGCGGGGGCCACCTGACCCACCAGCTCCAGCACTTTGCGCATGGCTTCGCTCTTGCCGATGATTTCTGTAAACGCGTAGCGCTGCTTCAGCGTGCGCTTCAGCTCACGATTCTCTTCAGTGAGCCGCTGCTGCCGGACCAGTATGGATATCTCGGCGAGCAGCCGTTCATTGTCCCAGGGCTTGGTGATGTAATTGTTGGCGCCGTGGTGGATGGCCTCGACGGCGCGCTCGACCGAGCCATAGGCGGTGATCATCACCACGGCCAGCGCGGGGTTGCTGGCGCGAATCTTTTGCAGCACATCAATTCCGCTTTGATCGGGCAGCGCGGCATCGAGCAGAACCAGATCGTAGACACGCTTTTCGATCCGCCCCAGCCCCTCTTCGCCGTTCGCGGCGCTATCGACCAGATAGCCCTCGCTCGAGAGCAGTTCCTCAAGGCTTTCGCGAAGCTGTGGCTCATCGTCAATCACCAGCAACGACCCACGCGATTCAGGCATGAACAGGTTTCCTCAATGCGGGGAATTGCAGTTCGAAGCGGGTTCCCGCGCCGGGCTTGCTCTCCACACGGATCACGGCGGAGTGTTCCTGAATGATCCCGTAGGTGACCGCCAATCCCAACCCCGTCCAGTTGGCGGGATCGCGTCCGGGAATTTTCCCCGGCCATTTGGTGGTAAAGAATGGATCGTAAATCCTGGGCAGAACTTCAGGCGCGATGCCCACTCCAGTGTCGCGGACTTCGACATGCACAGAGCCTTCCTCCGTCCACGTGGTCAGCCGCAGACGACCGCCGTGCGCCATGGCGTCGCGCGCGTTGAGGATCAGGTTCAGCAACACCTGCTGTAGTTTCCCGCTGTGCCCGGAGATGAGTGCAAGGCCTGGTTCCAAATGCGTTTCCGTCTGAATCTGCGACGCTCTGAGCGGATGATCCACCAGCAGCAGAGTTTCCGAGATCAATTGGTTCATATCCACCGGAGCGAAGTCCTCAGCCACGCCGGACGTTGCCGCATCGCGCGGGCCGTTGCCTCGCGAGAGATTGCTGCGCGAGAACTTCAGTAGGCCGTTGACAATCTCCGATGCGCGGAACGTCTGACTGATGATTCGCTCCACAATTTTGGAAGCCTTTTCCGCAGTCTCGCTCCCGTTGCCGCCAGTAGGCGATGCCGCAGGAGCGTCAGTCGGTCGGTCCTGATGCGGACGGGCCAACATCTTTTCCAGCGCCTTTTGCAGCATCTGTGCCTGCGTGGAGATGACCGTCAACGGTGTGTTGACTTCATGCGCCACGCCGGCCGCCAGCAAGCCGATGGAGGAGAGCTTGTCAGCCTGCGCGAGCTGCGACTCCAGAGCCACGCGATCCGTTACATCATCAAACACCATCAGGCGGCCAATGCACTCGCAGTTGCGCGAAAGCAGCGGGGCGATGGAAATGTTCAGGACACGTTCCTGTCCACTACCGCCATTGTTGTCACCAACGACGCGATAGCGATTGATGTTGTGGATGCCCATATCTTCGCGGCTGCGGTCGTATTCAGCCAGCAGATCGGCGGGCAGCAGCTCGTGCAGCGGGCTGCCTTTCGCCTGACGGAAGGGCAGGGGAAGCATCAGCTCGAGCGGTGTATTGATGGCCTCTACGCGGTCTTCGAGATCCACGGCGAGCAAGCCGACGTTGATGGACTCCAGAATGTTTTCGCCGAACTGTTGCAGGTCGGCATACTGCCGCGCCTTTTCGGTGAGAGACTCGAGCAGCGAACCACTCTCCAGCGCCAATGCCAGATAACCGCAGAGCGTCTCCACCAGCGCGACGTCCTGCTCCGGGAGCAGCTCGCCTCCGGTCGTTCGGCCAAGGCCGAGCACGGCCACTAAGCGGTCCTTGGCGCGGCATGGGAAGTAGTACGGCATTCTCATGTCACGCAGGGACCGGTGCCATTGCGGGTGTTCCCACATCTCTTGATGGATCGGGTCGGAGTCGTCCCGGTCCGCTTGGTCCCATTCCGGCCAGCCGGGAAAATGCAACCAATCACGCCGCCGCCGCAGGCCCCGCGACCCCGATTCGCCAGCGGATTCTTCCAGCAGGCCGATATAGCCGAAATCAGCAGTGTGCCCGTCGCCAGCGCTCGCCGATTCCTGCGCGCGAGTGTCCGCGCTCAGTCCGTCGTTCTCCATCCCGCACTCCAGAAATATCTGGTAACCGCCATTTGCCGCGGGAATGAATACGGCGGCGCGGTCCAACTCCAGCAACTGCGTCAGAGGATCAAGCAGCGAGCGGACCATCTCCTCCCGGTCCGTATGGCGGCCAAGCTGATGTCCCAGGTACAGGACGGCCTGACGATAATCATAGCGGTGGCGGAGAAAACTCTCATCCAACTGGCGCTGAATCCAGCTTTGCAGAGGGCGTAGCAGCAAACCTGTGGCGATCACTGCTGCGATCAACCCCAAGGTTCCCACATCTGGAATGGTGCGGCGGAACAAGTCGCCCGCCAGCGCTGCAGCGCCCATGTAGCATCCCACCAACAGGCCGGTGGCCAGCGTCCAGGCTACGCCGCGACCGATGGCAATGTCCACATCGAGAAGCCGGTGGCGCGCCATGGCGTAGGCCATGCCGGCGGGCAGCGCGATCAGCGACATTGCCGACAACGCCATCCACGGTTGCGCAACGATCCCCAAGAAATATGGGACGGCATAGTTCACCACGAAGGGAGCCAATCCCGCCAGCGCTCCGCCGAGCACCCAAGCCATCTGCTTCCAAAGCTGGCGGGACCCAGACGGGCGAGAAGTAGCCCTGCGCAGCGCCGCTGCCAACAGTCCCGTGCCCAGCATGTACATCGCCGCCAGATACCCGGTCTCGATGCGATCCATCCACCAGCTCGAGTCGCTCAAGGGGGCCGAAGCGGATGTGAGTACTCCGAGCGCGAAGCCAATGTGGAGGAGACCCAGCAACGTGGCCGAAGCGTAAATGCCAAAGCGCAGGTTCCCCGCGCTGGCGGAGGATGCTGGGCGATTCGCGCCAGCCGATTGCCAGTACGTCAGGCAGAAGTGCGCGAATAGTGCCGGCTGCAACAGCATTGCCGCCGCATCCGTCCAATAGATGAGCCAATCCAGTGAGTCGAATTTTCCCGAGTAAGAAAAGGCGAACAGGACAAATGAAGTGAGGCAGTAAAGCACAAATAGCCGCGCCCGCGGAGCCCGCATTCTGCGCCACAGTACCCATGCGCCCAACATCAGGTAGAACAATCCGGCGATCCACAGAACAGTTTGCAACGGCGTGGAGTCGGCCCGAGCCGCCAGCCTCAGATGAATCGTTAGTGGCGCGCCCTCGCGGATGACCGTGTAGTCCACGGCAGTGTCCGGGGTGGCTGCGTAGAGGCGGCGCGTCAATTCCTCCAACGACTTAATCTGGTCCGTGTGCCCGCCGTTTTGGGTGGCGTAGAGAATGTCGCCACTGCGCACGCCAGCCCTTGCCGCCGGCCCGCCGGATTCGATATTCCTGGCGACCAGGCCCAAAGCGGTTTCTGACCAGAGCACGCCATCGGATGGGATCTGAACCGTGCGCCGCTGCTGCCAGTTGGCCACTGCGAGGACCAGCGACACCAGCATCAACGATGCCAGGAGGTAGCGCGCGACTTGGGGTCTGTTTTCCAGTAGTTTCACTTAAGCGAATGCGCAGCCTTGACCGAGATCGGGACGAACAATGACTAGGCAAACTGATTGCACTTCATGTACCAATTATCCGTTGCTTCCAAACTATTTTAACCGATTTAGTATCAATATGTTGATGCCACTCAACAGAGCCTGAATGGGCCTTCTCCGGAAAAGCGAATGGTTCCTATGCAAAAATGTAGAAAAGTCTACAAAAATGCAAGCAACGCTTTTTCTGTTATGGCGATACAAATTCTAGAATACGAAATTAAAGCCGCCGCGGAAGGCTCTGGCCGCAGGGAACAAAGTTCCCTGAATTCCACTCGCTGAGCGCACCGACAGATAGCCATCGGCTAGCAGGTTAGTGAAGTCAGCGATGGCCTCAAACTGGCCTTGGAGGATATTGGGGGAGGGAAGAGGCTGCAGGATATAGACACTAAGATAGGGATCGGCCTGACCGATGCCGCGATTATAGGGATCGGCGACAGTTATGGCGCGCTCGGGCAACCAGCGATAGGAAGTGATCACGTGGGTGCGTAATCCCGGCATCGTCGAGTCGATCTTCAATGCCACGGAGTGACTGCGCTGCATGCGCAAAACTTCCCGAAGCTGCTGCGCGCTTTCGATGACCGGGGCCTCGGTGGAGGCAACCATTGATCCGGCGTAGCTATACGCGGCAATCAGGGCCACGCCAGGGCTGATCTCCGTGGAGATTGCGGCCCGCGCACCCGCCGAGCGGTAGTTGCCCGCGCTGATGAATTGGCGATTGGAGAATGGATCACGCAGCATTCCCGAGGGGAGGACCTCTGCGCCGGAAGCTTTGCGCGGGAAGGCGATGGTCAACGCCGCGTCTTCTAGAGAATCAAGGAAGAAGGAAGCCTCTGTCCGCATTTGTGTGGCGAACACTGGATCGATCCAATGTTGCTCCCAACTTGCTTCTGCGTGCCGACCGGATTCCATGACGGGCGTTCCGTCTACCCCCGCGCTGATCTGCGGAATAGCCAGCCACTGCTCCGCCGCCTGCTTCTGCGTATCCCATCCGGAAGGAATTGCGCGCGGGCCAATCCCCGCGTAGGAAACGGTGAGCAGTCCGCCGGACGGCGTTGCATATACGACTCGTCCGTACGGGCTCAACTGGAAGGTCTGTCCATTGAGGCTGAAGGAGTCCAGCAGCGAGCCGAACTCGGCGGTGATAGCGTTCGTAATCTGGCGCTCCTGCGCGTAGCCAAATGTGACGGACTGCACTCTCTCGCCGCTGGGCGCGTCGGGGCCAAACTGGCTGACCCAGTATTCACGTGGCAGGAAAAGCTGGCGGGCCGTGGCCGTGATATGCGTGGTCGCGCGGTCGCCATCCTGACGGTCCCAGGAAATATGCAGACTGGTGGCGGGCGTGCCCTGCTTGATACCCGCCGAGCCGGTGAGGCCCAGCGACTGGTTTGCGCCGAGCTGATAATCCATATCGAACGATGTTTGCAGGCCAGAGTCATGGCCGAAGCCCGCTCTATCGTCGCCCGCCAGAAGTTTCACGGTGCCATGCAACGCGCGCTCGCGCGGATCAATCGAGGCGGCTTCGCCATTGCTGACTGCGACGGACCGGTCTGGTCCATTCTGTTGGAATCGCAACACGGGCCGCGTCGGATGCTGCGCACGCAGAACCCACTTCCAATCTTCGCTGGCCTGCTCGATGCTGCTGGGGATCGAAAACTCCACCGACTCGGCCAGCTTGTACAGGCTGATGTCGAGCAGCGCCAGACCACCTGCTTTTACCGCGATGGCCGTCTTGAGGTAGGGAAGAAAACTGGGACTGACTACTTCCGCCGAGTAGATGCCGGGTGCAAGTTTCGGCACGCTGAAGCGGCCGGTGGTCTGCGTGGTGGCGCGCGCTACGACGCGTCCCCCAGGCGAGAGGATGCTCACGGGAACCCCGGCCTGTGCCGCGCCCCGACGATCCGTGATCTTGCCCGCGATGATGCCAAACTCCGTGGCCTCAACGCCGCCGGCGGCCATCGCACTTGCTGGAGCCACCGCCAATAGCGCCAGCAATGACGCTACTTTTGTCTGGGCACGGAACACGCGCGCGAAATAGTGCAAGCTCACGATACTCCTCCCCGAATTACGCGATGTCTATTCGATCGTGAAATCGGCCGCGGGCGAAATGGACTGGTTGGTGTTGGTGTCGGTTACCGTTACTTTGAGTTTGTATTTGCCAGGCTCGAGCGATGTGAGCGGCATGAGTTTTTCGATGTTTACCTGACTGGGTGAGGAGTTGGGCAGGTCGGCGGCGTTCTCCGTGGATTCAAAGACCGCCTTGTCGCCCTTCAGCAATTGATACTTGATGGTTGCCGCGGGGCGCGCGCCGCTGATGTCCGGCTTGATGTTATAGACCTGCATGTAGACGCCCAGACGTTGCTCACGCTTGAATGTCTCGCCCACCGCCGGACGGACTTTGGAATCACCGATCACGAACTGGCCGATGCCGATGCGCTTGGTGGGCACTTTCTCCAGTTGATCCGCGAGGATCAACGAGCTGACCGAGAACTCGTCTTCCTTGAACAAGGGAACTTCCAGCCGCATCTCCAATGTGCCGAGGTTGCCGCTGTTCACGTCCTTCAGCGCCAGGCTCAGGCGATAGAGGCCCGGGCGCAACGGGATGGACTTCCAGTAGATGGACTTCTTTTCGAGCGACTGTTCGAGCAATGATTCCGGGATGTCCAGCGCGATGGTGTCTTCAAATGTCTGGACTACACGGCGCGTCAGCGTGGTGATGCGCCCGAAGATGTTCACCACGGCCTTCTGCACGCCGGTGGAGTTATTGAACGCCAGGTCCTTGTTGAGCAGACCAATCGTGAACGCCGAGAGCACCGAACTATCGGTGATCTTCACGAAGTCGGTGCGCACCTGAAACGGCAGCACGTTGAAGCGGATGTTGGTCGAGATGGCCTCTTCCAAATCCTTGAACTTGATCGCCGGAGGCCTGTTGATATTGGCCATCAGCGCCAGACGATCAAACTGTCCGCCGTAGCGCGTCGAGGTCGCGTAGCCCGCGCCGGGGCTGGAGTCAATCATGCGCTTGGGCATGCGCGTGCCGTCGGTGCGCGTGAAGCGGTCCACCTTCGACGACAGGCCCATCTCTTCCATCTGCGACAGGCCGGCACCGGGCACGTAGAGTAGCGCGTCCTTCTCCGCCGGGTCGATGGTGAAACGATACTCGCCAGTCATGGTTGGATCGACGTACTCAAGCTCCACGTTCTGGCCGATGCCTTCGATGTAGCGATAGCGCCAGACTTCAAACGGGAACGTGGAAGTTGATCCGCCGCCTTCTTCCATAGGCCTTTCGTAGTGCCCGCCGGAAGGATGCGCTTCCACTTCGTCCGGTGGTCCGTACATGATGTACATGCGCCCGCGATCACTCTTCCAGCCGGGGATGCCGCTGGCGTAATGCTGATTGGCGTAGGCGATGCGCCGGTAATGCTCTTCCTTGTAATCGTTGGTGAGTGCCTCGGGATCGGGGCTGCGGCGCAGCCAGAACTGCTCGATGAACTGCTCGCGCTCCTCGTCATTGGCCAGGGTCAGGAAGACCTTGCGCTCTTCGTCGGTGATGATGTAGCCGACGTCTTCGTTGAGCCACTTCTTGAAGGCCGAGGCCAATTCTTTTTCAAGCGACTCGCGGGCGCGCTGGCGATCCTTGTCGCTCATGCCCTTGGCTTCGCTCTGTCCGACCAGGTCCTTGGCCTCGCCCTGCTTCTCTTGAGCATGCAGCGGAGCCAATAAATACTGGCCTCCCAGGAACATCGCCCAGCCAATCAGCATGGCGATTCGCGCAGTCGATAACAGCCACCGCGTCGAGCTGCGCTGCGAGTTGTCCCGACGGCTTTCAGGGGCCTCCCGTTTGGTCTGTTGAAAATAGGACTGCATAGTTCGACCCGCTTTCCTGAATCCCGTGCTCAAACTTAGTGTTATTGTAGGTCTCGCTCCCCGTCCAAGTCAAGCAAAACGTCATGCTGATCGTCATGCCAAAGGGGCGCCAACAAAAGATTAAAATCATTCTGGTTAGCTGAAATTTGGACACAGAAAACCGCCCTTCCCGTAGGGGCTGGCACCGCACAGTTGGACATCATCCAGCCACGCGGGGTTGCCCGCGAAAATCCATGGTGCTCGGATTGCTTCGTTTCCGCACTCCCGCAAGATACTAAACCCGTCATACTAAACCCGTCGTCATCCTGAGCGTAGCGAAGGACCTGCTTTTTTATCTCGGGGGGACGCGCTGGGGAAAGCAGACCCTCCGCCCACCTCGCGCTCCGAATCGCCCGCCGATGATCACCCGCGAGTTGCCCCAGGATTCTCCCGTGACAACTTTTCCAAATTTTCCAGTAGCTTTCACGCCTAATCCAGGCCCCCTCACATGACCATCCATCCCGCAGATGCCCGCAGGGCATCACCGTGAATAGCCGTAGGTGCCAACCTACGGACTACCGCGTCCCCAACCGAAACAACCCCGGAGGGGTTGACCATTCAAATTGCCAGACGATGCTTGCATGTGGGGAAACCGTGGCCCCTCCAGGGCCGAATTTGATATGGGGATTCGTCCCGGAGGTTTCACTTGCGGCTATTCACAGTCCTGCCCTCCGGGCAGGCTGGCAATCGGGGCCGTCTCATGGAAGCCGAGATGTTCCCGAATCACGATAATCTTCATAATCAATGCCAGTGTTTCGTGGCGGTCCTCCGTGTACCTCTGCGTCCTCTGCGGTTAGGAAAGATGTTTAACCGCAGAGGACGCAGAGGTACACGGAGGAAACACCACGATAGGACACCGCCCAATAGCCGCGACTGTATCCATTCGTTTCGCGCGGCACTTTCGTGCGCCGACTAATTAGCCTGGCTGGCAAGAGCGTGGCACAGCGCGGCGGACTGCGCCTTTGTCAGCACCTGCTCTAAATCTTCCGGCGTGGCGCGGCGCAGATTCTCGATGCTACCGAAATGTTCCAGGAGTTTGCGGGCTGTTGCCGGGCCGATGCCGGGGATGTCGAGCAACTCGCTGCGCAACTGCCGTGAGTCGCGGCGCTGGCGGTGGAACTTCACCGCGAAGCGGTGCGACTCGTCGCGTATCTGCTGGACGAGGCGCAGCACCGGCGAGTGATGATCGAGGCGCACCGGCTCATGCTCGTGTCCCAGCACGTACAAAATTTCCTCGCGCTTGGCGATTGAAGCCAGCGGCTGGTTGATGATGCCCAACTCTTCGAGCGCGGCCGCGGCGGCGTGCAACTGTCCGATGCCGCCGTCGATCAAAACTAAACTGGGGAACGGGGTGGCGTCTTCCCGCGCAGGCTTCTGCGCGGCTTCCTCCTGCAAGCGGCGATAGCGGCGGCCCACCACTTCGCGCATCGAGGCGAAATCGTCGATGCCTGCGACGGTCTTCACGATGAACTTGCGGTACTCGCCCTTCTGCATTTTGCCGTCCGCCCACACCACCATGGACGCCACCGTGTCGGAACCTTGAATGTGCGAGATGTCGAAGCACTCGATGCGCGCGGGCGGCTCGGGCAGGTCGAGCGCCTCCTGCAATCCCTCGGCGATCATCTTCGCGGAGGGTTGCAGGATGCGGAAGCGCTGCTCGAAACTCAGTGCGGCGTTGCGCTCGGCCAGCTCCATCATGGCGCGCTTGGGCCCGCGCTGCGGCGTGTGAATCTCTACGCTGGTTTTCCTGCCCGTCTCGGCGGAACGACGCTCGCCGAGCAACTCTTCCAGCGGCTCGCGGTCTTCAAAGTCCACTGGCACGTGCAGGATGGCGGGGATGTAGCGAGCGTCGAGATAGAGCTGCTTGAGGAGCGAGGAGAAAAACTCCGGCGCATCGAAGTCGTGCTGGCTCTCCCAGAAAAATTCGCGGCGGTCGAGCACGCGCCCGTAGCGGGTGTGGAAGATGTTGACGGCCACCAGCGGGCCTTCGCGGTGATAGCCGAAGATGTCGATCTCCTCGCCCTCCGTCGCCGCCATCTTCTGCCGGTCGGCGTGGTCCTCGACCGTGGTAAGCAGATCGCGGCACGCTGCGGCCTCCTCGAATCGCTCGTGCTCGGCGGCGTCCGCCATGCGCCGCTTCAGCATCTGTGCCAGATCGTGATTGCGCCCTTCCAGAAACAACTTCACGTCCGCCACCGCTTCCGCGTAAAGCTCGTCGGTGGTGAGTCCGGCGACGCACGGCCCCTGGCAGCGGTGAATGTGAAATTGCAAACAGGGCCGCGCGTGCGTGCGCGTCAGATCGACGGTGCAGGACGGCACCAGAAACGTGCGGTGAATAAAACTCGAAAGCCGGTGCGCCAGATTGCCGGGAAAATAAGGCCCAAAGTAGAGCGAGCCGTCCTTCTTCAACCGCCGCGTGACATATACGCGCGGATATTTCTCGGCCACGGTCAGCTTGATGTAAGGATACGTCTTGTCGTCGCGCAGCAAAATGTTGTAGCGCGGCTGAAGCTGCTTGATGAGATTGTTCTCCAGCGCCAGCGCCTCGCGCTCGTTGTCCACAATGATGGTGCTGACGCTGTCGGCCTCGCGCACCAGCGTGTCCGTCTTGGCCTCCGCCAGCCGCGCTTCCAGAAAATACGAGCGCACCCGCGCGCGCAAGTTCTTGGCCTTCCCAACATAGATCACCTCGCCCGCCGTGTTCTTAAACTGATAAACGCCGGGGCCGGTCGGAATGTTGGCTAGTTGTTCCGCAGTCATCATGGTGGTTAGTTCATGTTAGCAAATCCACAATGCCTGTTACTTGCGTTATGATTGCTGCATCTAATGGATCGCGCGCTATGGTGTGAACCGGCGCGACGAGGAGGCGGGACGGATATGAGCGGAATCATCGAGAAGATTTTTGTGGTGGCCAAGGGCGGCGACAAGATGCAGGTCGTCGAGCAGGTGGAAGCGGTGCCGGGCAAGGGCTTGCGCGGCGATCGTTATGCAGAGAAGAACGGTTACTGGACGCATGTCGATGAGTGCGAAGTGACGCTGATCGAGGGCGAGGACATCGACGAGATCATTGCGTCAGGCATTCGCGTGCAGGACGGCGAGCATCGCCGCAACATTGTGACGCGTGGCATTCAACTCGAAGGCTTGACCGGGCAGCGCTTCCAGATTGGCGAGGCGATTCTGGAGTTCGATCGCCCGCGTCCGCCCTGTTCTTACATACAGGGATTGACCGGCCAGGAAGGTCTAACGCGCGCCTTAGGACGTCGCGGCGGCATCTGCGCCCGCGTGGTGCAGGGCGGCGCGATCAAAGTAACCGATACTATCAAAATCCTGTAAACCCGGTCTAGCTACAGAGGCACGGAGACACAGAGACTTTAGGGGCGAAGCATTTACCCTTAAATACTCTGTGTCTCTGTGCCTCTGTGGCTTATATGGGTGTAACTTTTCCGTTGGCGATGCGTATTTTCTGGCCGTCGAACTTAGTGAGTTCGTAGCCACTGAAACGCTCCAGATAAGTACGGCTGTAGTCACATAGTACGCTGATGGTCATCGCCTCGCCCAACCACATTCCCTGAATACCGTCCGAGCGATAATGCACGCCGCCGGCATCGCGACCGAGTGATACGTTGTGCGCCATCTTGTTCAGCTCATTGCCGATGGTGAGTGTCGGTCCCGTGTAGGGCTCCAGCTTCGAGCCGTCCGCGCTGGGCTGCACCTGATTGGGGATGGGATAGCTCTCGTTGAAGAAGGCCTTCAAGAGCGTCGCGCCCGCTCCAGCATTGGTCGCGTGGCCGGCCGGGTAGGCCGGATGCATGGGGCTGCCCTCGGGATAACTCATCGGCAGCAGACGCGAACCGTGCAGCGCGAAGGATCGCGCCACGGCGTCGCATTTGAGTAAGTCAGAGTGAATGTCGAATGACTTCTTTCTGCTCAGGTGTAAGTCGAGCTTGCCGCCGAAAGCGTCGGGACGGGCGCGGCGATGCACCAGCCACTTATGGTAGTAACAAGCCTTCTGCGACGGCGTGGATATCTGACCTAGAAGAGTGACTGCTTCGCGCCCCAGAGTAACTCCTCCGGATTGAGTCTTTGACTTGAGATAGGGATTGTTTTGCGCCTGCGCCTCGTCTCCCCAGCGCTGGATGATCAGCGCGGCGTTCAGCGCGGCCTGGAAATTGAAATCGCCGTGAACCCACTCCGCCATATCGCGGTTGGTTGAGATGTAGCGCGGAGTGCTTTCAAACTCAGCGCGCGTGGCGCTGCGCATGCCGCGCTGGTTGGCCACCCACTCGGGGAACTTGGTCAGAAACGCCTGATCCTTGCGCGCCGGACGATAGCGCTGGTCGATGGTCTTTACTCCGTAAGGAATATCCATCCAGAAAAACTGGCTGATGTAAGGGCCGATCAGGTCGCCCGCCGATTCGCCGCGAAAGAGGGTGCCGGGTGTGATCTTCCCGCCCACGCGCGGCGCGAGTTTCGTGGTGAAGGCGTTCAGATCGGCGGTGGCGGCCAGCACCAGTGGGTTGCTGTCATACTCGCCGAGCGGCACATCCACCGTCAGCAAGTGCCAGAAAATCTCGGCCATCTCAAAGGCGTGCGCCGCGCTGGCGAACGCCGGAGGAGGCGGCAGCGGCACGGATTGCGCGTCGGCTCCGACAATCTCATAGGCATATGCGGATATCGGCGAGCTCAGCTTGGCGTTGGCCTGCGCGTCGCGCGGGAACTGCTCGAAGCGCGCCGCGTCGCCACTCTGCAATATGGATAAAAATTCGTCGTAGGCCTTGGGATCGACCTCGCCCGTGTCATTATGCGGAAGCGATTTGGTGAAGTTGCCGCGCTTGTCGGGGTAACGGGTCTCATCGCCGTTGTTGGTGGAGGGAGCGCGGGTCTCGTCAAACTGCATCTGCGCGCATTCGCTGCGAAGTTTCAACGCGGCCTGCCGCCGCTGCTCGCGCGGTGATGCGGACGCCGCCGCGGGTGCCGAGGTCGTTTGCTGCGCCTGCGCTGGAAGGCTGGCGCCCGCCGTTACCGCGGCCAGCACCGCGCCGGACTCCGCGCTCGTGCGCAGAAACTTGCGCCGCGAAACCGGTCCCGGATGGATTCCTTGCTCAACGGACTTCTTCGAATTCTTATCAATGCGTTTCATGAGGGACCTCCGACGTTCAACCAAATCCTACCTTCGAAGAGCAGCTATCGTCAATTCGATTCCCAAAGGGCACAGGCTACCTCCGCCAACCAGCGGGATTCACCGCGGCATGCTTAGATATTCGAGCAACGAGAGGCCCACGCGCAGCGCGAACTTCTCCGCGACGGATGGAATGTCCCCGGCGGCTTCATCCATGACGATGCGCTCAACGCGGTGCATGGGATAGAAAGCGGTCGTCAGTGGCAGCACCACAGGTTGCGATTCCATCACCTGGCGCAGCCAGTCGTCAAAGGCGTTCAGGTCAATTCCCTGCACGGTTACGCCGGCGGGAGTCAGCGTCAGCACACGCCCCCAGATTTTTTCCTTCGGCGTGTGCAGCGCCACGATAACGATGTGATCGCGTTCCATAGTTTGATCCGAATAAAATTAACGCGAATGGGCCACAGAGGCACGGAGGCACAGAGAAAATATCTGTGAGTTTTTCCCCTTAGCTCCTCTGTGTCTCCGTGCCTCTGTGGCTAATCTGCATTTTCCGTTACCGCGCCGCTGGCAACCACCTCCGGCGATTTCAGGCGCCGGCGCAGCTCGTTGCCTTGCTCGAACAGCGTCTCCAGTTCGCGCGAGCGCAGATTGTCGCGCAGATGCTCCAGAGCCTGCACGTAGGAGGTGATGGCGCGCTCGAGATTCTCGGCGTTGGTCAATGCGATGTCGCGCCAGACGTGATAGGAACTCTCCGCCAGCCGCGAAGTGTCGCGCAGTCCACCGGCGGAGAGCTGCAAGTCTTCTGGAAATTTCAGATTTTCGAGCACCGCCACGCCCAGCGCGGTCGAGACCATCTGCGGCAGGTGGCTGGTCCATGTGACGATCTCGTCATGCACGTCGGCGTTCAGGATCATCACGCGCGCGCCGATTTTGTCGAGCCAGGCGACGAACTCGCGCACCAGCGGCGGATCCAGATGATGGCGGCTGAACGGCGTCAGCGCATAGCGCGCGCCGACGAACAAGTCCGCGTCGGCGTTCTCGACCCCGGTCGACTCCTTGCCCGCCATGGGATGTCCGCCGACGAACCACGGTTGCGATGGAAACAGTCCCGAGCCTTTCTCGGTGATGACCGCCTTGGTCGATCCCGCGTCGGTGATCAGCGCCGTGCTCTTCACCAGCGGTGGAAGCTGCTCCATCAATTCGAGGATGTGCAGGATGGGGCCGGAAAGATAAATGACGTCGGCGGCGGCGACGGCCTCGGCGAGATTGGACGAGCCCGCGTCAATCGCGCCCGCGCGCAACGCGCGCTCCATGGTGGCGGGACGTCCAAAGCCCATCACCTTGCCGCCGAAGCCCGCCTTCTTCAGCGCGAGGCCGAGCGAGCCGCCGATGAGGCCCACGCCGCAGATGGTGATCTGTTGGATGTGGCCGCCGGAGTTAGCTGTCATATCGTTTGGATTTGCTCAGTCGTTTGGATGAGTTCAAGCAGGGGTCGCGCGGCGTTTCCCGTGGCCACTAGGGTTTCTTCCCTACCGCTTTGCGCGTGGTTTTCTTCTCGAATAAATCCTGCTCCAAAGCGCGGCTCTCTTCGATAATGTGCTGGAACATGCGCTGCAGCGCGCCGTTTTCGAGCGGCCCCTGATTGCCGCCGACGATGTTCTCAAACACCTCGCGCTCGCGCCGTGGATCGAGAACGGCCAGCCCACCTTGCTTCTTGATCCTGGCAATCTCCAGCACCACGCGCGCCCGCTCATTCAGCAGGCGCACCAACTCGCGGTCCACGTCGTCAATTTTCTTGCGCCAGTCTGTGATGTCCATAAGCGATTCCGAGGTCCACGTGTACGCCGTACAGAATAGCTTCCCGTGCGAAGAGCGAATTTTTATTATGCCACATTCGCGCAGTGCCACACGCGTAGAAGTGGTAATGGACCGCTTGGGGGTCTGATCGCGAATCCAGTCGGGCAGTGCCCCACCTCATCCTCGCTACTCCGTGGCTAGCAACGGTCCAAAAAGAGTTGTGATCAAGAGATACAGGAACTGTTTTGCCGTGCTGACGGGTCAGGCCACGCAAAGATTCGGGACCGTTAATTTCTCAAATAGATGGGGTGAGGCAATCGCGCTGGCAGGATACCTTGTCAGTGCGGTTTGAAAGTCAGGATGAGAGAATGCTTGGCGGAATGCGCTACTGATTCCCATACAGCATAATTCAAGAATATGCAGCTACCGCCGATACCGCGATGTAGCTGCGTGGAAATATATCCGGGTTGGCTTTTCATCCAATTGGCATCGGCCTCCCATGCTTTCAGTAGAACAGCAACATCGTTGGGAGAAACCGTGAACAAATTGATGAGAATCACCGGCGAATGTGTTTCCCCGGCTGTTGCTGAATGGGCATGTTGTCATCAAGTGGGCGCAATTGAAGCATTGGGTATCTCCTGAAAGTACTATTCCGACTTTTAACTTTAACTCCTGACCCCTGTTACCTTTAAGCCTTCCCGTAGCCAGCGGGCCATCTCGGCGACGTGCGGGGCGGGATTGTCGAGATGATCTTCCAGACATTTCACCAGCGCGCTGCCCACTACTACGCCATCGGCGTGCGGGGCGAGCGCGGCGAGGTGCTCGGGGCGCGAGATACCGAAGCCGGCGGCGATGGGCGTCGCGGTGAGCGCGCGCAGTTTTTCGAGCAGCGGGACGATGGCCGTCGACAGACTGGCCTGCGTGCCGGTGATTCCAGTGCGGCTGACGGCGTAGACGAAGCCGGTCGAATATTCTACGATGCGGCGCAGGCGCGCGTCGGTGCTGGTGGGCGAGGCCAGGAACACGGTGTCGAAATTGTGGCGTGGCGTCTCGGTGCCCGCGTCGCCGCGGGCTAAGTCGGCCCCGGCATCACTCTGATTTACGTCGCTGCGGATTGCCCTGCCGCGAATTACCTTAATGTACGGGCCGGCCTCCTCGACGCTCAGGTCGGTGATCAGCGCGCCATCGGCCCCGGCGGCCACCGCGTCGGCGGCGAATTTCTCGAAGCCGTAGCGCAGGATGGGATTCAGGTAACTCATCAGCAGCAGCGGGACTTGCGACTGCTTACGAATCTGCTTCACCAGATCAAGTATGGCAGGCAGAAATGCGCCGTTGGCGATAGCCCGTCCGCCGGCGCGCTGGATGACCTCACCGTCAGCGACCGGCTCGGAGAAGGGCACGCCCAGCTCAATGATGTCCGCGCCCGCATTGGCGAGCGCCAGTACCACCTCGAGACTGCGTCGCATATCCGGATCGCCGGCCACCACGAACGGGATCAGCGCCTTGCCGCCCGAGGCGCGCAGTTCGTTCCATCGTTGCTGTATGCGTGTGGACACAAAGTCTCGCAGTGGAAAATTTCCTGAAATCGATTACGGTAATGGATCAATCTTTCCGGGGGGCTGCATGTTCGCCGCCCGCGTCCAGGCTTCTCTAATTTCATTGCGGTGATGGGATGCCCACTCCACCACTAACCCTGTGCCCGTGTCGGAAGATCGCCCGCGATCATAGCCAAGGTTTCAAGATGGAACAGGCCTTCGTGTTCAGCATACTCGGCATGAAAGTGCGCAGGAAGATGGTCGGCGTAATAAATTTTGATAATGACGCCGTAGAAGCGGCTTACTTCAGGCATGGGTGTTCGTGGCGAGACCAGGAAAAATTTCTGCCGCACTTTTCCCTGTCAGTCGAAGATAGATTGAGTCGGGGCATAAATCGATATTGTCGCCCCACTCCAACGCACCGCTCGCATTGATGTGAACTGATTCAAAAAAGTGCCGGTCATCCCACGCTGAAAAAATGCCCTGTCCCGCTAGATCGGCAAGGTCGAGGTCTCCCTCGATGCCGTCAGCGAAGCGCAGCCAGAGCCGGCAACCATCCAATGCCCGCACGTCCGTTATGCGATTCATAGCCTACTGATCTCCAACATCATTCTGACTCAACTCGGTGGATACTCGCAACCGCCCGCGCTTCACAGCTTCAGTTCGCGTTGCAGGATTTCGATGTCTTTGTCGCCGCGGCCGGAGAGGTTCACGATGATGATCTCGCCTTTCGCTTTCGGGGCGCGCTTGATGACCTCGGCGATGGCGTGCGAGGATTCGAGCGCGGGCAGGATGCCTTCGAGGAGCATCAGGCGCTGGCAGGCGTCGAGCGCATCGGCGTCGTTGCAACTCGTGTATTCGGCGCGGCCTGAGTCGTGCAGCATGGCGTGCTCGGGGCCCACGGCGGCGTAATCGAGGCCCGCCGAGACCGAGTGCGTGTTGACGATCTGGCCGTTGTTGTCCTGCAACAAATACGTAAATGTGCCTTGCAGCACGCCGGGTGTGCCGCCGCTGAAGCGCGCCGCGTGCTCGCCGAGGCCGGTGCCGCGCCCGCCCGCTTCCACGCCAATCATCTTCACGCTGGGGTCATCGCGGAACGCGTGGAACAGGCCGATGGCGTTGCTGCCGCCGCCGACGCAGGCGATGAGCTGATCGGGCAGGCGGCCCTCGGCGGCGAGAATCTGCTCGCGCGCTTCCTTGCCGATCACCGACTGAAAATCGCGCACCATCAGCGGATACGGATGTGAGCCGAGCGCCGAGCCGAGCAGGTAATAAGTGTCTTCAACATTAGTGACCCAATCGCGCATGGCCTCGCTGATGGCCTCCTTCAGCGTGCGCTGGCCCGCCGTAACCGGGATCACTTCCGCGCCGAGCAACTTCATGCGGAAGACGTTCAGCCGCTGCCGCGCCATGTCCTCCTCGCCCATGTAGACGCGGCAAGTGAAGCCGAACAGCGCGCAGACAGTGGCCGTCGCCACGCCGTGCTGACCCGCGCCGGTCTCGGCGATGATGCGGCGCTTGCCCATACGGCGCGCCAGCAGCGCTTGTCCCACGCAGTTGTTGATCTTGTGCGCGCCAGTGTGCAGCAGGTCTTCGCGCTTCAGATAAATCTTCGTTCCCGACATTGATCCCGACGACGCGCCGCCGAGCGATTCGCTAAGACGTTTGGCGTAGTAGAGAGGCGAGGGCCGTCCGACATAATTCTTCAAGAGGTAATCGAACTCGCGCCGAAACTCCGGGTCGGAGCGCGCGGCGAAATAGGCCTGCTCCAATTCTTCGAGCGGATGCATGAGCGTCTCCGGCGCGTAGCGTCCACCGTAGGCGCCGAAGCGGCCCTGCTCGCCGATGGGCGGTTTGGTTTCGATCATGGAATTAGTCCTTACGCTGCGCGCGCGTTGCGGATGAACTCGCGGATCAGTGTCGCGTCCTTCACGCCGGGCGCGGTCTCGACGCCGCTGGCCACGTCCACGCCCCAGGGCTGAACTTGCCGGATGGCCTCAGCGACGTTCGCCGGAGTCAATCCGCCCGCAAGAAGTATGGTCGCATATTTTTTCGCTGCAATGGCGAGCGACCAGTCAAACTTTTGTCCCGTGCCGCCCGTCATGCCTGCTACGGCGCGGTCGAGCAGGATCACCTCGGCGGCGCGATAGGATTCAATTTCCGCTACGTCGAGTTGCGCGCCCACTTTGATGGCCTTGATTTTCCGGTAAGCGCCGAGCTGCGCCAACACTTCCGGCGACTCGTTGCCGTGCAACTGAATCGCGCCGATGCCGGTGAGCGCGGCGATTTCCAACATGCGCGCGGGAGTCTCATCGACGAAGACGCCGACGGTTAGAATGTTCTTGGGCACGCTCTGGATTATTGGGGCGGCCTCGGCTGGATCGATGTAGCGTTTGGTGCCGGTCCAGAAGTTGAAACCCAGCGCGTCGGCTCCGGCTGCGACGGCGGCGGCGACATCTTCGGCGCGGCGCAGGCCGCAGATTTTCACGTGGATCATTTTCATTTTCCAATACGGCCAGGTTTAACAGAGCCACGACCGTAAGGGAGTGGGGGTGGCATTCATAGCGAAACGCCAACCCCCACTCCCTTACGGTCGCGGCTCTGTTAAAAACGCGGCTCGGTTAACGCGATTCCGTCAACAACTGCGCCAGCGCGGCGCCGGGATCGGGTTGCTTCATGAAGCGCTCGCCGATCAGGAAGGCGTTGAACCCGGCGGCTTCCAGTTGCGTCAGATCGGCCCCAGTACGCAGTCCGCTCTCGCTTACTGCCAGCATGGCATCTGGTATTATATCAATTAGTTCCAGGGAAGTATTCAACGAAACCGAGAAGTTTTTGAGGTCGCGGTTATTGACCCCGATGAGGGCCGTGGACGGCTCGGTTGCGGCACCGGTTCCGGCGATGGCTTCGAGCGCCAAATCCAGTTCGGCGCGGCTGGCCACCTCCACCAGCGCGTCCAGATTTAACGACCGCGCGGTTGCCAGAAATCGCCTCAGCCGGTCGCGGTCCAGGATGGCGACGATGAGCAGCACGGCGTCGGCTCCGGCGGCGGCGGCCTCCACGATGTGATACTCGTCGAGCGTGAAATCCTTGCGCAGCACGGGCAGGGAAGTGGCCGCCTTCACGCGCCGCAGGTCATCAAGGGAACCCTGAAAAAATTCAGCATCGGTGAGCACGCTCATGGTGGAGGCACCGGCGCGTTCATACGCCAGCGCGTTGCGCACAGCGTCATAGTCGGACTGAATCACGCCGAGCGACGGTGAAGCTTTCTTCGACTCAGCGATAATCGCAAAGCGCGAGGTCCCGCCTCGCCGCGCGAGCAACGCGTCACGAAACCGGCCCGGCACGCGGGAGGCATTAGCGGCAATTTCCTTCTCCAGCGTGGAGACAGGCACAGCGGCGCGCACACGCTCCAACTCAATCAGTTTGGCGCGCACAATGCGGTCGAGAATATGTTCTGCTGTGGATTCGGATGTCATGAAAGCGCGGCGGTGAATAGGGCGACCACCAATCCCGATGCTAGCGGGAAGCTCTCCGGCAAGTCAAGGAATGTGCATTGCGCGCGGGGGAACGGTCTGTGTTTCCAAGGTAGGGACAGGCCTCCGGCCTGTCCTCCAGCGGGCAGGCCGGAGGCCTGCCGCTACCTAAGCAAAGACAGGATCGCCTGGCGGGGCGAGGGTAGGGTGTCAGGAGGCGGCTAATAAGGAGAACAGCCACTTGGCTTGGTCGCGATGGAGATCGCGGATCGCCGAGGCCCGTTCGATTCGGGATGCGGTGGCATCGCCGGAAGCGGCAGAAGGCAGTGCTGCCAGCGCCGCGACCTGGGCATCGCGAAGGAGCAGCCATTCGGCCTGTGCCTGTTCGACCGCCGCCTTCTTCTCAGAATCAAGCGACCCGAGCAACGCCTGATACGCGCGGTCGATCTCCGTCTGCCAATACAAGGTGCCGGTGGCGAAGCATTTCTGCAAGCCGGGTGTTGTGTCCTGTGTTGAGGAACTTGAATTCTGCTCCAGGCATTCGGCGACGATCATATCGATGGGGTGCTCGCCCTGCCATTCAATGATTGGCAAAAAGTTTTTAGTGGCCATGTCGAGCAGCACCAGGCCCGCGCGGGGGCGATACGCGATGTGCAGCTTCCTGCCCGGCTGCCAACTCTCCTCGATCTCCGTGAAGCGTTCCGGCGCGGGATATTGCACGCGCAGCGCTCTGCCGTCCGTCAGCACGATCCAATAGACTTGCGAAGTGCCCTTGAAGGAAATGGCCTCGGTGTAGTTCCAGTTATCCTGCGCGCGCAACAGCGGCGGGGATACACAGAGGAGAGCAAGTAAAAGTGCTGTCTTCAAAGCGATCCCTTCGTTAGGCAGGCAGAATGGTGCTGGACTTCCAGACTGTACAACCAGACTGTTCAACTAAAGTTACCGCCTACCCAAGAGTCTACTCCCATTTCGCTGTGGCCGATGGCTAGCAGGCCCGTGCGTCAGCGTGGATTGCGCTTTTGCTTCGTGTAGGTGGCCGTGAACGTAGTGTTCACCGCCGGCACGGTGATCTGGTGCGTGGCCGCGCCGTTGTCGGGCCAGCGCGTGAAGTCGTATGTGCCGTTCGGACGCGTTTGCGTGGCGGCTGCGCCGATTGTTCTAAACATTCCGACAACGGCGGTGAACGAGTAGGTCGCGGTAATGGGCTGGCCATCCAGTGTCAGAGCGAAGCCGCCGGGATTGCTGGACAGGGTTACCGTTACGGTGCGGGGCAGCACATCGCGGGTGGTGATGTGCTCCAGCCCGGCTGAGTCGCGGACCTTCAACTCGATGCGGTAGAAGACATTGGTCGCGGTCTCACCGGTCGTCGGAATATTGAACGAGCCCGTGGTGATGCCCGAGGTCGGAAGCAGCACCGGATGGGTGTGGTCGGCGTGATGGAAGTTCACCGTCCAGGTGAAGGCGCTGGGCGGGAGGGTTCCATCCTGAATGTCGGTGCCGGTGCCGCCGAAGGTGATGGTGTTGCCGCCGCTGTACAGGCTGCCTACGGCAGGCGAGGTGATGGTGCCGGTGGGCGGCGTGTTCGATGTCACCGACAGCGTTGCCATGTCGCTCAATGCCGAGCCGAAGGCGTTGCTCGCAAAGCAGTGGAAGAAGTCACCATGCTGCGAGGCCAGCGCCGGAGGCGTGGTGTAGCTGGATGCGTTCGCGCCGGGGATATCCCCGCCGTTGCGCCGCCATTGGTAAGTGATGGGCGCAGCGCCGGTGGTGCTGACGGTGAACGTCGCGGTCTGGCCCACGGCGACCGTTTGATTGGTGGGCATCAGCGTGAAAGACGGTGGCTGCTCATTGTTCGGAAATTGAATCTTCCATACCGCGCCCGTTCCGCGCGCCAGATAATGCAGACTGCCATCACTGGCCACTTGCAGGTCCACTGGAAACGATATGCCCGAGGCGAAGTCCGAGGCGGTTCCCGTGGCTGGGTTGAACTGGCGAATCCATCCGCTACAGTAGTCCGCGAAAAAATATTTACCCAGGTAGATGGCCGGAAACTGCTCAGTGGCGGGGTTGTAAAATGCCCCACCGACGATGGCGCAGCCCGTGGTGGGGCTGGAGCCGTGCGCATACGCGAACAACGGTTCCACGAAACTGGGATTGCCGCAGACGCCTTCGCAGGTGGGCCATCCGTAATTTTCTCCGGCCAGCCCGTCGTTGATTTCTTCCCAGGTGTTCTGACCCACGTCATTGATGAACATGCGCCCGCTGCCCGGCTGAAACGCAAACGTAAACGGATTGCGCAAGCCCCGCGCCCATATGGCGCGGTTGTCATTCAGGGCCGTGTTGTAGAACGGATTGTCGGTGGGAATCGTGCCGTCGGTATTGATGCGCAGCATCTTGCCCAGGCGGTTGGTCAGCGCCTGCGCATTCGAGCCGACCGCGTTCTCGCCCACGGCTATATAGAGTTTGCCGTCCGGGCCGAAGTGCATGGCGCCGCCGTTGTGATTTGTAGCGGAGAGATTTTCGAGATTGAGTATCTGTAGTTCGCTGCCCGCTACGGCCAGGTCGCCCGCGGCCGTGAAGCGGCTGACCCGATTATGAATCGGCGAAGCCGAGGTGGTGTAGTAGAGGTAGATGAAATTATTGTTGGCGAAGTCTGGATCAAAGGCGACGCCCAGCAGGCCGCGCTCGCCCGTGGCGTTAACGGAAACGGTGAGGAATGGCGTGCCCAACAGCGCGCCGTTCTTGATGACGCGGAGCGCTCCGCCCTGCAGCGCGACAAACAGGCGACCGTCAGGTGCAAAAGCCATCGCCGTGGGATTGGCCAGGCCGCTGGCCACCTGCGTCTCAGTGAATCCCGCGGGCAGCGTCGCCGCGCGGAGGTGCGCGCCGCCGGCGATCATAGTGAGCGCCAGGGTGAGCGCTAGCACGAAGGCCGCACCATGTGCGCGGATAGTTTGACGAAGGGTAATCGGAATCATGGTCACCTCAAAGGGCGGCGAACAACGCCGCAACAGATTCATCGAATTGCTTTCGGGGGGAGGATGCTACCGCTACAGTGTAACTGGCTCGCTGCCGGCCAGCCAGTCCCAGTGGGACGTATTGTGATTACTCGATTACCTGCCGGCAATTGGAGCAGGCAGGGTCTGGAAACTTCGCAATACTATTTGGCCTTGGCGCTGGCCTGGTTGGATATTCCGCTTTCGCCGACGGCGTTCGCCGCGGTAACCACGTAGTAATAGGTTACGCCGGTCTGCAGGCCGGTGTTGCTGTAAGACGTGGTGGTCACGCCAGAGACGATGGTGGTGTACGGGCCGCCGCTTACGGTCGAGTGCTTTACTCGATAGCTGGTCGCGCCGGGCGAAGCGGTCCACGTCAGGTTGATCTTCTTCTTCGCGCCGGTGGCAGTGAGGCCTGTCGGCGCGGCGGGCGGCGTCGCGGGGCCGAGCGGCCAGGTGTCATTCAGCGCGGGCACCCAGTCCGCTGCGGTGCGGAACAGCGGGTCCTGCTCGTTGTGAATAAATTTGCCCGTGTAGAGCGACGCGGCGATTCCGCAGACGCTGCCGGGGAACACTTCGTTCAGCAGGCGACCCTGCACATTGTCTGTGGCGTTCAAGCTGCACGCGCCGGTGCCGGGCGTGTCGATGAGCCACGTCGGGTGATAGGTCAGCATGTTGTTCTTCAGCGCGACAATCTTGTCGCCCGCCGCCGGAACCACGTTGCGGCCGTGCGAGAGATACGCATTGGTGTTGGGGCAGGTGGCCTCGGCCATGCCGTGCCACTGGATGGCGTTCCAGCTCTGGCCCGCGTAAAAATCCTTCAACTCCTCGTTGGCCGGGTGGTACATGTTGTTCACATTGTGCGCGCAGTCGGCCTGATTGTAATCAGACTGGCAAGTGCTGACCACGGTGTTGGCGTCGCGATGCGCGCCGCACATCAGGTAACTGCGTGAGTTGGTTTCGCGGAAGGCCAGTACGGCCTCGACCTCGGTGGTGCTGTCGGAGATGGGGTGCGGCGCCTGCTGGCTCAGTTCGCGCTGCGCCTGCGCGTTGACGATGAACGTTCCCCAGCCGCGATCCACTTTGCCGTTGCTGTTCGAGTCCTGCACTTCCATGAACAGGCAATAACTCTTCGCGTTGCTTGCGTCAGTGAAAGTGCGTAGTTGCATGATGCCGGTCAGCGTGGCGGGCAGCGGGAAACTGCACGAACCGCCGAGCATCTGGCGGACCACCCAGCGGAAGTCAGCCTGCTGCGTCGAGTTGGGGACGACGAAGCCGTTCGAGCCGTTGCCCGGCATCTGCGTGCGGATGCAGGTGGCCAGCGCGTCCAGCGTGGTGGACGTAGCGCAGGTCAAATCCGCCGCGCGAGCGGTTTGCGGGATCACCGCGAGCATAGTCGTGAAAATGAATAAGCAAGCCAGGCTGAATCGACGCATGAAAGGTTCCTCCGCGACGCTAAATTGACGCCAAGGAATAGGATCGCCCGCGCGAGGCGCTAGAGAAATGGGACTCAGGTCCGCATTTAAGGGCGACCCAAAGTACTATCCATGCCAAGGCGGAACAGGTCGATCAAGCAGATTGTCGGCACACTACCGGAGCTGTCATTCCGAGCGCAGCGAGGAATCTGCTTTTCCTGTGGCCGAAGCGAACACACAGTAGATTCCTCGCTGCGCTCGGAATGACAATTACAAGGGTTTCAATAAAGAAGCAAAAGCCGTGCTACTCCAGCGGCTCGACTTTTATGATGGTGCCTTCCAGATTGTTTCCGATCCAAAACGTCGGCGGGTTGGTCAGGTTATCGACGTTCACGCGGCGGATGTTGGTGGTGCTGGGCAGCAGATATTCGGTGGTCTCGCCGGTCTTGGTGTTCACGCGCACCACTTGATCGTTGTTCATGCCGCCGGCCCAGGCGTATCCGGCCTTGTCGGAGATGGCGTCGTACACATTGGTCCAAGGAGTGGGCACGGGATATTCGGTGAACTTCTCGGTCCTGGTGTCGAGCATCCCAATCTTATTGCCGCGAAATTCGGCGAACCACAGACGGTCCTCGGCGTCCATGTGCCCGCGCCGCGGGCCGGCATCGGGAGTGGGCGTGGCGTAGGGCGTGATCTTGCCGGTCTTGGCGTCCATCTTGATGATGTACGTGCCGTTCAGATTCAACCCATAGAAATTATTCTTCGAGTCCGACGACACGCCATACGCGCTGAGCCGGGGGACGCGCGCGCCGGCGGGCTGCCCCGCGTCATAATCAATGGCTTTCCACTCGCCCGTCTTGGTGTTCACCTGATACTCGCTGTCGCCGCCGATCCACACGTTGCCGTCAACATCATTGTTGATGGGCATGACCATGGCGATGCGCGCTTCGTCGCGCTCCATAAATTTCGGCGAGCCCCAGGTCTGGAATTTCTTTGCCTTGCGATCGAACTTGGCGAGGCTCCCCTGGAACATGGTGCCCATCCAGATGTCGCCCATCTTGTCAAACACCAGGTCGAGCGAGCCGACCGGCGCGCCGGGCTTGGTGATGGGCAGCGGATACTCGACCGTCTTGGCGGTTCGGGGATCGAGCGTGCCCAGCACGTGCGAGCCGAAATCGGCGTACCAGATCATGCCGTCCGAGTCGGCGGCCACATCATGCGGCAGCGTCTCGGAGCGCGGCAGATCGTACTCGGTGATGATCACACGGGTGGACTTGCCCTTGGGGCGCGGCAGCGTCTTCAGCGCATACTGCCACTTGGAGACGGCGCTGAGATTAATGGTGCTCATGAACTCGGCGGTGCGGTTGGTGGCCTCGCGCTGCACGGGCCGCTCGCCCTCGCGCCCGGCGCCGGACATGTCGTCGGTGGCCGTTGTGCTGGCCCCGCGCGTGTTGGGGCGCAACTGCGGACGCAGCCGCGTGCTGCCCTGCGAGTAACGACTCATGCGATCCAGGATGCGCGGAAATTCCTTGGCCGTGTAGCGCGAGCGCACGATGGGTTCGAGCGTATGGCACTGCGTGCAGCCGAGCAGGCTGTGCTTCTGCTCCGCCGTCCCGGTCATGCTGGCGAGCCATTCGCCGTTCGAGAGTTGATACGCGAGGTCGGAGGTTTCTACTAACTTCAGATCAAGACTGGCCGTCTGCGCCGCAGTGATGTCCACCGCTGCGGCCTTCTCCAGCTCATACCCGACGGCGCGCATCTTCACCGCGTAATGCCCCGGCTCCAGACGATTGCGCGGGAAGCTGTAGCGGCCCTGCGCGTCGGTGGCCACGCTGACGGTGACCGTCCCACCATCGCGCTTCGCGCTGACCACCACGCCTTCCATCACCGGCTCCTTCGCCGAGCGGACCACGCCCGTCAGCGCGGCATCCTCGGCGGCCAACGCCGGCGCGATGAAGGCCGCTAGTATCGCAAGGCTAAGAGTAAGGGTCCTCAATGTATGTTGGGTCTGAAGCATGACATGCCTCCCACGGATTGGAATCATATGTAGCAAGTGCCACGAATTCTATGCCCTGGTGTGGAGAAGTGCAAGTGTTTATTGTTGGCCGGTAGTGTCCTATATCTGAGTTGCTGAATGGTGGGGGCCAGAATTGCCCGAAGGGCAATACCGTGAATAGCCGTAGGTGAAACCTACGGATCGGGAGCTCCTCACTTATCACTTGCCCGTGGGTACTTTCCGCTTCATCTCGTCATTGACTATGGTGGGCCAGTTTTGCACCACCCCAGCCTCATAATGATCTGCGTGGAGGCTTGCTGCGCTTCGCCGAATTTCAGCATCAGGAAACGCTGGACGTCGGGCGATACGTCGTAATTGGGGAAGGCAGCGGGAGCCATCAGATACGGCCCTTCAAAGAGGACTGTGGGATTACCGGCGGAAAAACCAGGTGGGGACAGGTCTCCGACCTGTCCCGAAGCGGCAGGCAGGAATGCCTGCCCCACTTGCACATCCACCGCAATCACCTTGTTGCCGCAGCGGTAAAACGGTTCGCCGCCTTGGGGACGCCAGACTTTCACCGGTAAGCTGTCGAACATGCTCGGCACACAACAAAAAAGGCAGTGTCCGAAGACACTGCCCTGATGGATATCCAGTCGCTTACTATTCTTCGCAAAACTCGTGATCCAATTCGTGGTCGAGCAGATGGGTGAACAAGCCGACTTTATCCACAATGATACAGGGGCCGTTATTGTCGTTCGTTTGGTGCCAAACCGGATAACCGCCCTGTGGGCCGTCGCCCTTTTCTGCGCTGAGTTGGTTCACGGCGGCGGCTCCCACTAGGGCAGCCGCGATGGCGAGTAACATAGAGTCTTCTTCATGGTTGATTATTCTCCTGGGGGAACAGATTCAGACTCCTGCATTCTGTGAGGAGCCCAAGAAACTGTTATGAGTAATATGAACAAAATCGGCAGATATGGTCCTATACGTACTGGGACTGCCAGCTAACACTTCGAGGTCATTATCGGAAAGCAGAATGACAGAATCGTAATGGTCAGTGATGAGTGATAAATCGACTCCGGTCTCCCCATCTCCATCAAAAACTTTCAGGCGCGGCGGGATTAGCGCACCAGGCCTTCGCGCACCAGCATCTTCAAAAGGGTCTGGTAGCCGATGCCCTTGCGTTCCGCGATCTTGCGGGCTTGCGCGAGATCGGTTTCCGGCAGGCGGAGCGCGATCTGCACGCTGCTCTTCTTATTGAGACTCGCCACTAGACTCGATCCTCCGGTTTTGATTGCTTTCGATTTAATATCAGCGGATTTTAGTTTCACAAAAGCGCGCCCTGCCGGGCTGGCCCACCAGTCGGCCTCCGCGCTCTCGCTCCTAAATTTGGGCATCTGTCCCAATTTCCTGGTCATAGGTCACCATTCTGCCGTCCGCCTTTTTGTATATGTAATGCAGATACAGATAAACATAAACATTCCAGAAAAAGCCCACGGCACAGGAATCGTGCCGTGGCTACCAAACTAGCGGGAATTTTCTTACGCGGCTTGCGCGCCCTTCAGGCGCTCGGACTGATAGTGCGTGGTGAGCGCGTCGATGATGGGCGCGAGCTTGCCGTTCATGATGGCCTCGAGTTGGTGGACGGACATGCCGATGCGGTGATCGGTCATGCGGTCCTGAGGGAAGTTGTAGGTGCGTATTTTTTCGCTGCGGTCGCCGGAGCCAACCATCGAGCGGCGCTCCTCGGCCATGGCCGCATTCTGCTTGGCCTGCTCCAGGTCGAGCAGGCGGCTGCGTAGCACGCGCAGGGCCTTGGCCTTGTTCTTGATCTGCGACTTCTCATCCTGGCACGAGACCACCGTGCCGGTGGGCAGGTGCGTGATGCGCACGGCGGAGTAGGTGGTGTTCACCGACTGGCCGCCTGGCCCCGAGGAGCAAAACGTATCGATGCGAATGTCCTTGTTCTCGATCTTGATATCCACTTCCTCGGCTTCGGGAAGCACCGCGACGGTAACGGCGGAGGTGTGAATGCGCCCCTGCTGCTCGGTGGCCGGGACGCGCTGCACGCGGTGCACGCCGCTCTCATACTTCAGTTTGCTGAAGACGCCGCGGCCTTCGATCACCGCGATCACTTCCTTCACGCCATTCACCGACGAGTGACTGACCGACATCACTTCGACCTTCCAGCCCTGCGTCTCAGCGTAGCGCGTGTACATGCGGAAAATCTCTTCGGCGAACAGCGTCGCCTCGTCGCCGCCAGTGCCTGCACGGACTTCCACGACCACATTCTTCTCGTCGTTGGGGTCCTTCGGCAGCAGCAAAACCTTCAGCTCGGCCTCGATGGCTGCGAGCTTCGGCTCAAGCTCGGCGATCTCCGCCTGGGCCATGGCGCGCATCTCCGGGTCGGACTCCTGCATCATCTCGCGCGAGCCGGCCAGCGTCTGCTCGACGCCCTTCCACTCGCGATACTTATCGACAATATCGGCGAGCTCGCGGTGCGCCTTGGCGAGCTTCGAGTAAAGCGCCGTATCGTCGATGGTTCCGGGACGTCCGAGCTCTTCGCTGAGCGTTTCGAAGCGCGCTTCGGTCTCTTTCAATTTGTCGAATAAGGACATGGTGATACCGTAGAAATTTCCGGGGCCCAAAAGGCCAATTCCCACAATACGAGGAAAGCCGCGGGCAAGTCAAACGAACGGTTGGATTTCTACGTTAGATGTCTATCGCGGGGCGCCAACAGGGATGGCCGGGAGATTGGGGTTGCTGGCGATGCCATTCTGCGGCTATAGCCGCATTTCTTTCTTGACTCGTCGACGCACGGGAACTAGACGTGGCATCCTGTATGCCACGGCGCGTTTAAAAATGGGCTTACGGACCTGTTCTATGCAGCGTGCTGTAAAGCAATTTACTGTCACGATTCTGTGAGGGCGGAACAGCGCTACTTCTAAGGACCACCTGACTTGCTTCCTCCTCCAAAGAGGAGGCGGAACGTCCAAGGAGACCCGGAATGTTGCAACCAGCACACCTGTCGCAGCGACGGCCATCGGCCCCGGCGCTCGTTCTGATAGATTCTTCTTTCGTGCCGGTTTGCTACAATGCGGAAGCGATCCGCGTGCTGATATACCCGCAAGACCCGGAGGACGTTCCATCTCTCCCCAAGCATATTGAGACCAAACTGCGGTCGGTTTCTTCCGTGCTGCGCCTTCCGCGCCGGGCTCCCGGCAGCGTGACCATCGAATCGGGCAGACGGCAGTATGTGGCCCGCACCTTCACCTTCAACAATCACCGCAAGCCGCCCGCCTCCCTCGCCAACGGCTACCCCATGCTCGCTCTCCTGTTGGAACGTCCGGAGCGCTACCCGAATGCCGCCCAGGAACGGGATCCCCTGGATGTCGTGCTGACTCTCATGCACGAGCGGCAGAAGCGCCACTCCGTAGATCTCTCCCCCATCGCCGCCCAGTTCCGCCTGACCCCGCGCGAGAAGGAGACATTGCAGTACCTGACTGAGGGACTGACAGGCAAAGAGATCGCCCATCAGATGCAGATCAGTCCGCATACCGTGAAAGCCTTCCTCCGGCTGGTGATGAGCAAAATGCAGGTCTCCCGGCGCATCGAGATCTTTGGGAAAATCCTCACCGTCGGCCATTAGGTCCGCCTGGGGGGCTGCTCCTGGCCTCCGTCCGAAATCACTCCCGGCTACTCCCTTTGGGGGATTGCAATACGCCCCCGATAGGACGATGATCCACAGCTATGGATCAGGCGGCAAATCACGAAAAGCGCTCCCACCCTCGCTATCCCGTGCGCGGCCAACTAACCGGAAACGTCCTGTCAGCGTTGTTGTCCCCCCTCCCGGGGTCGGAAGTGCCTTTTCAATGGACCATCCAAGATATCAGCCAGGGCGGGTTTGGCGTGCTCACGCCCTCAACTGTGAGCGTGATGACTCCCATCCGATGCGAGGTCCAACTGGACGATATGCCGGTGTCCATTCCCACTTTGGTTCAAGTCTGCTGGACAGAGAGAAACTCGTCCGGGGAGGGCGCCAGAGTCGGCCTCCACTTCCTACTTTAGACTCCGCAAGCGGATTAGTCCGTTCACGCTAGTCCAAAAGGATTAGTCCATCGGCGTAGTGAAACAATGGGATTGACGTGAAGTGGGAAGCAGTCGCATAACGGTACGCATTCTCTGAGAAATTACGGGAGCGGCCATGAAGCAATGGAGGTCATGCAGGATGAAGATTCTGTGGGTAGCGATCCTCGGCATTTTTACACTTCCCTTCAGCGCGCGGCTGGCTTCCGCCCAGGAGCCGGGAACTTCCCAGCAGCAGGCCGCCCAAGCGACTGCTTCCACCCAACAAGTGCCCGCTTCCGCCCAACAAGCGCCGGCCGTCTCCGCGCAGGCCGCCCCCCAGCGTCCGCGAATCACCTTCAAGGAAGGTTTGGTAACTGTGCGGGCTAAGGACACCTCCGCGCGCTGGCTAGTGTAGGAAATCGCCCGCGAGGCGCGCATCGTCCTTCAGATTGATCCCCAGGCGGCCGATCAGAATGCCTCCGTCGAGTTCGAGGGGATTCCGGTGGATGCGGCGGTGCAGTAACTCCTGAAAGATTTCGATGCCTTCTACTTTTACGGCGTGGACGACGAAAAACCCCCGGCCCGTCTCCAAATCGTTTGGGTCTATCCCAAGGGCAAAGGGGCCGGCCTGGAGCCCACTCCACCGGAGCAGTGGGCCAGCACCAAGGAGCTAAAGGAACAGTTGGCCAGCAAGAATCCCGAGGCCCGCGCCAATGCCATCGAGCAACTCGTCGAGCGCCTGGTGGACGGAGCCCAGAACGACGTGCTGGAAGCCCTTGGCGACCTCGACTCCAGTGTTCGTACCCGAGCCCTCTATGCCGCGCAGGAGATTGGCTTGGACTTGCCCCCCAGCCGACTTTCGGAGGTGGCCATTTCCGACCAGTCCTCCTTTGCCCGCTTTCTGGCCCTGGACGCCGTCGGCGGCAACCGCGAATACCAGTGGGTCGTGGAGCGCGCCCTCAACGATCCCGACAAATACGTCCAGGCCAAGGCCAAGGAGATTCTGGAGCGGCAGAAGTGGGCGGACGAAGCCAGGCACCCGCCGCCGCCGCCGCAGACACAGCAGGAGCTTCAGCAACAGCAATCAGGGGCTGCGAATCAGCCCGTTGGCATTGGTGTCTAGAAACGAGCTAGGTACCAACGATCCGGGCACCTCGAAGAACGAGCCGACGATCCGCGTGCCATTTGAATACCCCGCGGAGGCGGATATGCCCCCGAATCCATTGTCGGTGGGACTCTCGATGCCGCCCGATTCCCAGCTAATGCGGTCGTAGTTGAACTCGATGTCAAAATTGCCCGCGCCGGTGTCAGAGCGGTCAATGAGCACCACTTGGAAACTATTCAGCTTGTCGCCTTGGGAGATGTAGTAGCCCACATTAACGTAATTGACCCCGAAGGCCCTGCGGCCATTGACCGTGTCCTAGCCAAAGCGAACCACTTCGGATAGAGATGAGTTGGTGTCCACGTCCGCCCAAAACGGCGCGATCATGGGTACTGTAACGCTGGAAAGCCCTTCCGGAGAAAAGGCGGTAAGCGTGCTGCCAAAGGTGACGTTTCCATTGTTATTCACAAACACGCTGGAATGCTGGCTTCCAAAAAAGTTGAGCGGGAATCCCAGAGGCTGCGCCGAGTCCACCGAGCTATCATCGGTGCGGAAATGGCTGTTGGCCCGAAAACCAGCATTGGTCCGCACTGCCTGCGCAGAGGCTTGGGGCGCTGCCAGCGTGGCGATGGCGAGCAATCCAGTCCAACTGGCCATACTGCACAGCAAGGCGCGCAACGAACATCGCGGGCGAAGAGTGAATTCAGACATCAGCTTGATTTCCCCCAATTGGAAGTTCCCCGCAGGCCTTCTGGGGACGCTCCAATACTGGTGCGGCGTTTCATGCTTCATGCAATTCCTTTGATCTTAATTCTATTCCGTCCGTGATTGCTGTCAAGTGAAATGCTCCAGAACGCGGCACATCGTTAGGTCCCGAATGGGAATGACGCAACTTCGCGTAGGGAGACGCAACATCGGGTAGGATGGAGAGTGGAGTGTCCTGAGATGGCTCAATTGCAGAGTTCAGCGCGCGATCAACGTCCGGTAGTGATCCTCGGCATCGAGTCGTCGTGCGATGAAACGGCGGCGGCGGTGGTCGAAGACGGCGCCCGCGTGCGCTCCTCTGTTGTCGCGTCGCAGATGGCCACGCATGGCAAGTTCGAGGGCATCGTGCCGGAGCTGGCCAGCCGCGAGCATCTGCGCAACATTGTTCCCGTGGTGCGCGAGGCCATGGAGAAGGCGGAGCTGAAGTACTCCGAGATGGACGCCATTGCCGTAACGCACGGGCCGGGGCTGGCGGGTGCGCTGCTGGTGGGGCTCACGTACGCCAAGTCGCTGGCGCTGGCGCTGGACAAGCCACTCATCGCGGTGAACCATCTCGAGGGGCACATCCACGCTGTGCTGCTTGAGGAGCGCTTGCAGGGCCGCGCCGAGCCGGAGTTGCCCGCGTTGTCGCTGGTGGTCAGCGGTGGGCACACTATGCTGGTGGTGAGCGAGGAGCGCGAAAGGCTCTGTGAAGGAAGTGAGGCCGGGGAAGTGGCTGGGGAAGACGCCCTGGTCCTGCGCCATCGCATCATCGGCCGCACGCGCGACGATGCTGCGGGCGAGGCGTTTGATAAAGTGGCAAAGCTGCTCGGCTTCGGCTATCCCGGCGGCCCGGTGATTGACAAGCTGGCGCGCCTCGGCAATCCACGCGCCGTCGAGTTCACCCGCCCCAGGATGAAGGGCAACGCGCTCGACTTCAGCTTCAGCGGCATCAAGACCGCCGTGCTCCGCTACGTGCAATCCGGCGGCATGCCATCTGGTAGTGACATAAACGCCGAGATTGAGGCGCGACGCCTACTGAGGAGTGAGTCGCTCCGCCAGCATCTCGATATGACTCCCGTGGAACTATTCGACAAGATGCTTGCCACTTGCTCCACGCAGACGCTCGATCTGATCGCCAGCTTCCAACGCGCCGTGGTCGATGATCTTGTCGAGCACTGCCACGAGGCTGCCGAGCAGGAAGGGATCAACTCCGTATTCCTCACCGGCGGCGTGGCCGCCAACTCCGAACTGCGCGAGCGCTTCGCCAGCTTCGGTGAGCGCATCGCGCCGACCTATTTCCCGCGCCTGAATCTCTCGACCGACAACGCCGCCATGATCGCCGCCGCGGCCTACCCCAAGTTTCTCGCTCGCGACTTCGCCGGCTTTGAAGTGGCCGCAGATCCCACGCTCGCCCTCGGTGGCTAGTCTTCTCCGCTGGTCAACTAGAAACTTTCTAGGTAGTGTGCTTCCAGGCACGTCGTGCTCGGTCGCCAAATGATTCAATGTGTTATAGTTAAGGAAATCTTCAAGACCGCCAGACTTTTTGGCTTGTTGGCGCGTCTTCTCTATCGGGAGCGGATGGTTGTTTGATTCAACTGAGACCGATGCCCAGTTGGTGGCCCGCACGAGACGGGGCGACCTTGATGCCTTCAACGTGCTGGTGTCGCGCTGGGAGAAGCGGCTCTACAACTACCTTCTGCGCCTGCTGAGCAATCGCCCGGGATTTCGTGAGGACGCGCTCGACCTGTGTCAGGATGCGTTCCTCAAAGCGTATCAGAGCATTGCGTCGCTCGAAGACGCCGCAAAGTTTCCCGGTTGGTTATATCGCATTGCTCACAACTTGGCGTACTCCGAACTGCGCCGTCCCGCGCTCATGGTAAGCATGGATGATCGGTTCGACGAGAGTGGTCCCGAGGATAGAAAAGGCGAATGCATTCCGATACGCAATTCGTTGGCGTGGTCCAGGGCTTCCGGCGGCTCCAGCCGGGAGTTGGAACTGGCTGTGGCGAGCGCGCTCGACTCACTGCCCGCCGAGCAGCGCGAAGCCATTGTCCTCAAGGTGTATCACGGGTTTCTGTTTCAGGAAATTGCGGCGATCACTTCCTGCCCACTCAGCACTGTCAAGACACGCATCTACGCGGGCTTCGCGCAGTTACGAGCTGTCCTCGGCGACAGCGTGCCCAGTTTCCCGCGGGTAGCCCACGAACGGCCCTTGTAGCGCCGGACCCCAGTGGTCTCATAACTTTTTCTCCTATCAATTTTGATTGTGTAGTTCTTCACCCTTGCGGCAAGCCGGGAATCGATTTTTTCGCAGAATCGAGCACGCTCGAACTACGCTCATTCATGCGGATCGACTGGTTTTTCCCGCTTGCCGCCCCTCTCACTAGAAGCGTGGGATGTGGGAGTGAGTCAGGAGTGACATATGAAATGTGATGAAGTGAGATCGTTGCTTACAGACTTTGTCCTCGATGAGGTCTCACCGCACGATGGTCAAAGCGTACGCGATCATCTAGACCGGTGTTCTGCCTGTCAGCATCAGGAGGTCGAGGTGCGGGGGATGTTGAGGCTGCTCCAACGCAGTGAAGTGATCGATGAGGTTCCGCAGCGAATCCGCATCGCTGCCGATCCGTCATTACAACCGGAAGCGAGATGGCTCGCTGCCTTCTGGGGCAATGCCAGCCGCCTAGTCTTTGCAGGAGGGGCCATGGCGTGTCTGGCCGTAGGCCTCCTGGGGATATTTCAGGCACGATTGAGTTACGCGGAAGGCAGGATAGAGGTTGCGTTTGGCCCACAACCAGAGATTGGACCTACTCCTTCCTTGGTACAAGTCACGGAATATCCGATGCCGGCATCCGCAGGCACGCAACTCACCAGACAGGATGTGGTTAATCTTATTACTCAGTCATCGCAAGCTAGTGAAGTCCGGTTGCAGCAGAATGCCCAGAAACTGATTCAGGCTGTGGCATTGAAAGCGGACGAGCGTCGCGCCACGGATCTTCAGGACATGGCGGCGACATTCCGATATATGCAGGCTACCCAGACGAACATGTGGAAGGAACAAATCCAGAGTCAGCAGATTGTTGTTGCTCTGGCGCAGCGGACGGGAATGCAACTTTCTAATCAGTAATGATTAGTGAGTCGGAGTACCGAATAGCGGTACCACTCAGGTGCAGTGGACCTGTTCCAAGAAGGAGAGTGTATGAAGTCTCGATTGGTAGTAATCGCTATCGCGGGAGTGACTCTGGTTGGGTTAAACACCGTTTTCCAGAGCCCAGTGTCGGATGGGGTGCTCTCCAAGTCTGCTACTGTCTTGGCGGCCACCAGTCCATTGCTCCCGGCTACTGGCCTTCCTGCCGGCGTCGATCCCGTGTTGTTGAAGCGCCAGATTCAAGCATTTCAGGGAATACTGAATCAGAATCTGCAGCAGTCATTTGAGCAACCGTTTGGGCTTATGCAGGACATAAAAGGAATTTATTTGTCACGTTACGGCGTGGCTTTTCACATGGAAGTTAATCTAGTTCCGCTGCGAGTCCAATCGATGTTCGATTATCGCCCTTACACGGAAGAAGAGCTTCAGCGGACGCGCTCCGCCAAGGTAGCGCGAATTCAGCAACTAAAATTGCGCGTAAGCGAGATATTGCTGGCGAACGCGCAAGAACTTAGCGCGGTGCCCCTGGAGCAGCAAGTAGCCGTGGTGGTGCATCTGTTTAATATGCCTTCCGAGCGTATTGATGGTCTGCCCAGTCAGGTCGTGATTGAAATTAGTCGCAAAGCGATAGTTGAAGCTAAATCCACGGCTGGCAGTGTAGAAGATTTTCGTAAGCAAGTTGCAATTTCTGAATTGTAAGTCAGGCGTGGTGAAATGCGACAGCGACTTGGTGAGATACTCATAGCAAAAGGGCAGCTCCAGCCTGATGAACTAGACAAGGGTCTTGCGCTTCAGCGCGAGCGCGGCGACAGGCTTGGCCGCCTACTAGTGGAGATGGGCCTGCTTTCCTCGCGCGACGTCTTGGTGGCTCTCTCCGAACAGCTCGGCGTGCCTCTGATTACCGCCAAACAGTTTCCCGAAGCTGGATTTGATGTTGATGGTATTTCAATCCAGTTTATGAAGCAGTCTCGAATTGTTCCAATTTCCAGTGGAAACGACGTAATTACACTAGTCATGTCTGACCCGCTGGACTCTGAAACGATTGCGGCGGTCCGCAATATCACCAAAAAACATGTCAAGGTTAGTCTTGCGGATGAGCAAGAGATAATCGCCGTACTCGATCAGTATTTTCCTGAAGATGAATCCGAAGCACTAACGGAGACGGCAGGTGAGGGAAACGCTGAAGATAGTCAGAATCTGGAGCATCTTCGTGATTTGGCGAGTGAAGCCCCAGTAATTCGATTGGTAAATCACTTGATCTCCCGCGCAGTGGAGCGCTCTGCCAGCGACATCCACCTTGAGCCAATGGAAAAGCAGTTCCATGTGCGATACCGCCTGGATGGGGTGTTGCACGCGGCTGACTCACCTCCAAGGGAGTTGCAGGCAGCAGTGATCTCTCGTGTAAAGCTAATGGCTAAATTGAATATCGCGGAGAGAAGACTGCCGCAGGACGGCCGCATTCAGTTGAAAATACTTGGCCGGGAGGTGGATCTTCGTGTCTCTACTTTGCCCACCTTACACGGTGAAAGCGTGGTTATGCGACTGCTTGACAGAAGTGAGTCAGGCCGGTACGACCTTAAGAGTCTTGGTTTTTCCGATGCAATGATGACACGGATGGAGCATTTCGAAAAACTTTCCTTCGGGATGTTCCTGGTAACTGGCCCAACGGGAAGCGGCAAGTCGACGACTTTATATAGTGCATTGAGGGGGATGAATACAGCGGAGCGTAAGGTCATCACGATTGAAGACCCAGTGGAGTATCAGATCAACGGTGTAAATCAGATTCACGTCAATCCACAAATCGGCCTGACCTTTGCCGCTGGTTTGCGCCATATTGTCCGACAGGATCCCGATGTGATTATGGTCGGAGAAATTCGCGACCGAGAGACTGCGGACATTGCCATTCGGGCCGCGCTTACCGGTCATCTTGTGCTATCCACGCTTCACACGAATGATGCGCCTAGCGCTATTACTCGACTTACTGACATGGGCATGGAAAACTATTTACTTACTTCCTCAATCGTTGCCGTGTTAGCCCAGAGACTGGTTCGTGTCCTTTGTACTATTTGTAAGAAGGAAGAGAAAGTTTCCGTTGCTTGGCTACGTTCTCTTGGTCTCGCGCCGAGCGAGATGCCTGCTGACAGGCAAGTCCCGATCTGGCGCGGGCCGGGCTGCGATGCCTGTGATCACACTGGCTATCGTGGGCGTGTAGGTATTTTTGAATTAATGGAGCTTGATGAAGAATTGCGCAGATTGATCGTCGCCAACGCGGATGCCGTGGAGTTGGCACGATCAGCACGCGGACGCGGCATGAGAACGTTGCTTGAGGATGGAATGGAAAAGGTGTTAACCGGCGTGACAACTCCAGAAGAGATATTAAGAGTGACTCAGATATTCTAGAAATGATTTTTGGCCTTTCAGATGGCAATCTTTTACTACAAGGCGACGACCGCAACGGGCGAATGGCGAGAAGGCGCTAGTCAAGCGAATAGCGAAAAGAGCCTTGTCCAGCAATTGCGGGCGCAAGGATTGCTTCCCGTCTATGTTGGAGAAACTCCGCAATCTGCCGTGGAGAAGGGCGGAAGCTGGCTGAGCAGTTTGGGTAAAGGTAACAGCAAAAGCTCGGTAAGCCTCCGAAGTTTTCCTTTTGCCGTCAGATCATGGGCTCAGGATCGCCTGGAGTTTACGCAGGAATTTTCCACGCTCCTGGCGGCGGGTATTCCTGTCGATCGGGCGCTTACCATTAGCTCTCATCTTGCTGCCAGTGAGCGATTTCGTGTGGTTGTTGCCGATGTATTGCGACAGATTCGTGGAGGCATGTCGCTGGCCGATGCAATGGAAGCTCAAGGTCCAGTGTTTTCGCGCCTATACGTGAATCTGGTTCGTGCAGGACAGGCGAGTGGAACATTGCCGATCGTGTTTGGGCGGATTGCGGAATTTGAAACGAGCGAAGCGGAGTTTCGTAGTCATGTTACTTCATCAATGATTTATCCTGCCCTACTGACGCTCGTGTCAATGGTGTCGATGACGGTAATGATGTACTTCGTGATTCCTCGATTTGGAGAGGTGTTTAAGTCTACAGGAATTCCAATTCCGGCTTCGACTGCCGCGCTGCTATGGATTGGAGATGTGCTGCGCAACTATGGATGGATTTTGGTATTAGCGTCTGTAATAGGAGCGATTCTATTTCGCCGATGGGTCAGATCTACCAATGGCCGCCTACGCTTGGATCAGTCTCTGCTTGCAGTACCTTTGTTGGGAGAGATGCTGCGTAAGGCGGAGACCGCACGGTTTGCACGGACCATGTCGACTCTGGTGGGTCATGGTGTTCCCATTGTTGAGTCATTGCGAATTGTCCGTGAGACAGTTAGTAATACTCAGATGGCTGCTTCTTTCGAGGGAGTCATTCAAGGTGTAAAGCGAGGCGAAGGAATTGCTCAGCCTATCGAACGAGCTGGAGTGTTTCCTGAGTTAGCGGTTCATCTGATGAGAGTGGGTGAGGAAACGGGCAGGCTGGACGTGATGTTTGAACGCTTGGCCAATGTTTACGATACCGAAACCAGGACAACGCTGCGGCGCTTGACGGCTCTGTTTGAACCCGTAGTGATCCTATTTATGGGAATTACCATCGGTGCCATTGTGCTGTCGCTGTTGATGGCCATTACCAGCATCAATGAAATTCCTTTTTAAGGTCAGGGGCTACTTGAGGGCATGCGAAATGAATGAACTTATGAAGAGTAGAAAGCAGCAGTCGGTAAGTGAGGAGCGAGGTGTAACACTGATTGAGCTGCTGGTCGTTGTAACGATCATCGCTATGTTTGCCGCATTGGTTGGACCACGGCTGTTCAAGCAGGTGGGCCGCTCCCGAGGTACCGCGGCAAAAGCTCAAATCAATTCCTTTCAGACGGCGGTAGGCGTCTATAAGTTGGACACGGGGAAGTTTCCTTCAACGGAGGAGGGGCTTGCCGCGCTACGGAGCCAGCCCAGTGACATTGAACGGTGGGATGGCCCATATCTTCCGCAGGACATTCCCCTTGATCCGTGGGGGCGTGCGTACATCTACCAATATCCCGGTGAGCACGGCGATGAGCCTGATATTGTTTCCCTGGGGGCAGATGGGCAGACAGGCGGAGAAGGTGAAGATACTGATGTTTTCAGTTGGAGCAGTAAATAGACATAAGAATGGTTTGAAGTACTGAAAATCAATGAAATACAAAAAAAACAGAACCTCGTTATGTCGGTCCTGCGAAGTAGGCATAACTCTTATAGAGTTACTCGTTGTCATGGCGATTGCAAGCGTAGTCTTGGCATTGGTGTTTCCCGCAGTTGGGGCGGGAATGTCAAGCTTGGAACTCCAGGCATCCGCCAGGAAGGTGATCGGTGCGGTACATTATGCCAGGGAAAAAGCAATCCATGCGCAAGAGCCATATCTATTGTTAGTGAACCAGAAAAGTAGAGAGATCGCTGTAAGTGATCTGACTGGTCATGAGCGATACGAGTACATACTACCTGAGCAAGTCGAGATTAGTGAAATTACTGGAGATTTCCTACTGAGTCAGTTTGGCGAACCGACCACATCAATTCGGCGGTTTGAATTTCAGCCTGATGGGATGGTTCCACCGTTGAGCCTAACACTTGCTGTAAATGGCCGTATGGTTCGTATCATCATTGATCCACTGACAGGCTCAGCAAAGATTGCAGAGGCAAATTTATGAAGTCTTTGCGCGCGAAGGCAAGTCGTCAAACTCACCTCAAGAAAGCAGCCATGCGCGGATTTACTTTGTTGGAAGTGTTGGTGGCAACAGCCGTTCTCGGCACATCCATTGCGGCAATGTTCAGTCTTTTAGCAGTATCCATTGGGAACACACGAAAGATCGAATACTCGGATAGGGCATTGATGCTAGGAGAGGCAAAGCTGAATGAATTTCTGGTTGGCCGAGGGCAAGGCACCGGCAATCTCGACACCGATGAATTGCGGTTGAATGAGACGGTTGAGGGTCGATGGGACGAGAAAACCAGATGGAAAGTACGTGCGACAAGAGTCGAGGACGGTGTCAGCGGTCCATCAAGAATGGCAATCCCAGTGCGAATTGACTTTGACATCTACTGGAGGCGCGAAGATGGCTGGAATGAAGGGAAGCTTTCACTAGAGACGATGCAAATTTGGCGAGACGCTCCTGCAAGTGGGGGTAAATGAATTCAATGTTACGAAAGCCCTGTGTGCATAGGACTGTTGTTGCTACAGCGGGATTCACCCTGATCGAGCTGTTGGTATCGATTACTGTAGTAGGAATGCTCTCGACTTCCATGGTGATGGCATGGCGAGTTGCAGCTTCCGCATTCGAGAAAGTTTCAAAACTTCTGGAACAGGATCACCGAGCAGGAGCAGTACAACAACTAATTGAAGGGCAGATCGGCGACATGGTACCTGTTCGCCCTTGGCTAATATACGGGCGTCCAGAGGTTTTTTTTCAAGGAGAGCGGAACTATATGCGATTTGTCTCTCGCTATTCATTAGGAGGCCGGACGAGAGGTTGGTTGGTATTAGCTGAGTACCAACTTGTTGAGAAAAATGGCATTACGAAGTTACTATTTCAAGAAACTCCTATTAAGTCATTGGAAGGTCTTTCGCAAGTGGTTGAGGTGGAGAGCGTCAAATCTTCAGGTCAGGCAATCCATTTCAAGCCGATTGGTGGGGATAGTCAGGCCGGGTTGGATAAACAGAATTCACCTAACCGCGGATGGCAATTGCTTATCGATAACCTCGACAATTCCCGGCTGGAATACTTTGTAGTGGAAAATAATTTGCAGGCAGGCAGATGGATAGATACGTGGACAAGCGGAGGAGACTCGCTTCCTCGCGGTGTGGCAATTCGACTGGGAACTCATGGGGCCGGGGCAGGAATGCTGTTAAAGCCTGTGGTCGCAATGGTCCAAAATTATGAGCGAACCGTGGCGAGGCTCCCATTGTTTTTATACTGATTCGGAATTATCGAACCGCTTTCGAGAGCTATTAATATGGCACAAATGATGAAGAGCAGTTACAAATCTAAAAAACTCGACATGGACTTTTCCACCTCAGTTAGTCTTGGGTTTCGACAAAGAGGTGTTGTGCTGTTGGCTGTTCTCTGGTTGAGCGTGGCTCTAAGCTTGATGGCCTTGAGTACTGCAAGTATTGTTCGTACTGAAACTGTTAGCGTCAATAATAAACTCGATTCGCAGCGAGGGTACTACATGGCGCGAGGGGGAATCGAAGCGGCTATTTATGCGATCAGCAATCCGTTGTCGCTTCGAGTTGGAGAAACTAGAAGCCCCGCTCCAGACGAATATGTTCCGGGCCGTCGGTGGATGCATTTTGATTATCAGGGAGGTTCGACATTGGTTGAAATCATCCCAGAGAATGCGAAAATTGGTGCGAATCATGCCTCACTGGATCAGTTACAAGCACTATTCGAGAAATTGGGGCTACAGAGTGATGCGAGTGTGGAGTTGGCCGGAGCAATGGTGGAGTGGCGATCTCCGATCACGTCGACAGTCGAAACGCAATTAGATTTCTTCTATTCCACAGTTTCCCCGCCCTATCACGCTAAACATGCCATGATCGAAGATTTAGAGGAACTACTTGCCGTGAAGGGAATGACGCGCGATGTCTATTTTGGAAAATTATCGCAGATGTCCGACGGGACCTGGCAACGCCGGCCACCACTACCGGATTTGCTGACTACGGAGCCGAACCTGGGAGGGATTAATGTTAACTATGCGGCGGCTGAAGTAATGGCAACGATGCCCGGTTGGGACAATCAACTGGCTGACCAAGTTGTTTCTGCTCGAAGCGATGGAGTCATGGGGGCAAACCCATTTACCTCACTAGATGACCTGACTCGGCGAGTCCCTGCAGTGGCTACTGTTACTGCGACCTCTCCTATATATTTGAACAGTGGATCAGTCTTCACTCTTATTGCTACATCTCAACCAGATGGGACTAAAGTTAGGCGTACAGTTCGAGCAATAGTTAGGATTGAATCTTCTCTGCCATTGGGGTATCGGATTCAAGGGTGGTGGGAAGACTGGCCCTGGTCTCCAGTGCCGGCTAATGCATTTGAAGGAAATGAGGCCGGGATATGAAATCACTGATCCCACAGTATGGAATCGGTATTGAGTTACGCAAGAACTCACTAGTGGCCATTTTCGCGAAGCGGACGATGGGCAGCTTCCGCATTGTCGATCGTCTCGAACTTAAAAACATGTACTCAGACGGGCCGGTGATATGCGGGCAGGAATATACGGCATTTTTGCGTCGCCACGGTTTAAGGGCACCTTGGACGATTGTTTCAATTCCTCGCGAGACTGCTATCTTGCGCGATGTGAAACTTCCAGGGACAGTGGCCCATGAAGTGAAGTCAGTTATTGGGCTACAGCTTGAATCGCTTCATCCTTTTGCAGATGAAGATGTCGTGTGGGACTGCATGATTCCAACCAACGATGAGACTCAGCAACGTGGCGCTGACTCAATGGGCAGGCCAATTAATGTAACGGTGGCATTTGCACAACGAAAGGCTGTTCTTGAATTGGCAGAATGGTTTAATCAAGCCGGTATTCCAGTTTCACAATTTGTGATATCGCCGCTTTTATTGCGTACGATTGCGGATCAATCTCATCAGTCAAATGCGGATGCTGCCGAACCCGTGGTTGTCGCGTACTCCAAGGAAGATGGTTGGGACCTAATCGGCTGCGCCTCAGGTCACCCAACAGTGGTTCGTGAATTGTCGATCCACGATTATGACGCGGATAACTCAAACGACTTACTTGCTGCATTGGACAATGAGCTTGATACGGTATGCGCTACTCTCCGGGTAGAAAAGACCCGTCACCCGTGTCTGCTCATTGGTGGAGCGATTTCATCAAAGACAGAGTTGTGGTCAACTATTGAGAAGGAGTTAGGCCAGCGATATCAATTGACCCAACTTGATGCAGACTGCCTTGCGATTGCTGCGGCTCGCTCCGCTTTTGGACGCGGCGAGGATATGAGTATCAACTTACTTCCACCAGAGCAGAGACACTTTGAGTCACCAGGGGCGCTAATACCGACTTACAGTGTGGCTGCAGTTGTTCTGCTGCTTGTCGCAGGATTAGGATTTCGCGGAACCTTGCAGGATTGGCAATACAGCCGAAGGCTTGACTCGGAAATTGTTGCGCTTCACCCACGCGTTTCTGAAATTGAGAAGATGCGAGATCAATCAGGTACGGAATACCACATGCTGTTGAGGCTGGCGGCGATCCGGGATGGAGCGAAGCTTCCACTGGACATGCTTGAAGAAGTTACTCGATCCCTGCCAGCCGATGCTTGGTTGCAACAATTGCAGTTGGAGGGCAACACCCTAACCCTGGTTGGTGTGGCTGATTCAGCTTCCAGCGTGTTACAAGCTATTTCCGAAACGTCGCGTATCGAATCGCCACAATTTCTATCGGCGATTTCACGTTCGAATGACGGAAAAGAAGCGTTCCGAATCGGCGCTCGTCTTCGCCCGGGGATTCGCTAAATTCACCAGTATAGGAGTTGGATGGTCCGATGATGAGTGACGTATTTGGAAATCGAATGGCAAAGCGAGACCGGCGAGCGCTGCAAATTGCGGCAGTAGGAGTTGCTGTCTATTTGCTCCTGCAATATTTCGCCCTGCCCGCTTGGGACAGCCTCCGGGCGGTGCGGAGTGAGTTGCCATTGAAAGAGCAGTCGCTTGCCAAGTACCGGCGGGCGGTGGACCTAGCCGGAGCGCACGCGCGTGATTCTCAGACTCTTTCCGAGCAGCTCCGCCAAGCGGAAGGTGGATTGCTCCAGGCACCGACAGCGTCTTTGGCGTCCGCGGAGTTGGAGAAGTGGTTGAGCGATACCGCCAAGGCGCAAGAAATCGAGGTGCGCTCAAGTGACTTTCAAAAGGTGGTACCTGACTCCGACGGATATACGCAGATTCCGGTGGGATTACAGTTCCAGTGTCGGATTGAGCAGCTTGTAAATTTTCTTTCCGCTATCCAATCTTCTGAGCGGGTACTCAGTATCAGTCGCCTTATTGTGCAGCCGGCAGGTGGGAACCAGAAACAGCTTTCTGTGGCGATGACGGTGGGTGGTTGGGCGAAGTCACTGGAGTCCGAAAGGAAATAGACCTAGTCCGAATCAGACGGTGATAGGTGGCTTTATTTATGATGCAAAAGAGGCAACTGATAGTGGTCAATCTGCTGCTGGTGGCGGCATCCGTAGCGCTTGGGTGGAAGCTCACGCTGGATTGGCGAAGTGCCCGCGATCGACAGTTCAATCGCGGGTTGTCAGTCGATGATAATCGTCCGAGTTATGTCCTGCCAGCTTCCAAAGCCGTAGCGATGGCGGGCGGGGAAGTGGTGTCGAGCAATCCATTCTCGCCAGATCGCAGCAGCGTCATCGAACAAGCTGCACCAGTGGCAGCCGGACCTCCGCCGCAGCTTCCCGTCGTGATCGGCACAATGCGGCTGGGCGCGAACTATGAAGCGCTGATGGCGGAAAGCGCGCAGACCGCGAGTACCTCATTCAAGCAGGTAAAAACCGGCGCCGTTGTCGGTGGCTATACAGTTGCGGCGATTCGTGATGATGAAGTTGTGGTGGAGTTGAATGGTGAGCGAACCACGATCAACGTCTATCTGTCTTCGAGCGGGGTGGCGAGATCAACAAGCAGGACGCTGGTGCCTAACGTACCCTCCGCGCCGAAAGTGGAGACATCTTCAACTCTCCCATCGAGCTCACCTGGCCAGTCGGTTTCTGCTTCCAGTGCGGCGAGTGCGGTCCAAGTGCCCAGCCCTGATCCCACGCTGAAGATCACGATAGAGGGAAATCGCAGGAGATATGAACGCGCCACGATGTTTGGTCCGCAAATCTGGTACGAGGATATCAGGTAGCACCGAAGTTTTAGAGTGATTGCAGGATAGAAGTAGGCTCGAAGAACTGGAAGTCGATTGAGCCGGTTTCCGAGAAATGCTCCAGTGGACATTTGCCATTTGGACACCCGCGAGTTTAGGTCATTTGATTGAGAGGCAAGAGATGAAAAGGAAATTTCAGACAATAGGTGGCCAGTTGATTGCATCTGGCTACTTGATGCTGGTTGTTGGCGTCAGTGTCGCGCGGAGCGTAGCGCAGGTTCCCGCCCCGCAGCCGCCTGCTGCCCCTCCAGCCGCCCAGGCAGCCGTACAGGCCAATGAGGCGGAAGCCGCCATTCCCATCGCGCTCCACTTTGAGAACGCGGATCTGCTGCGCGTCATCGGCATCATTGCGTCGGAGTTGCGCATGAACTACGTCGTTGACCCGTTGGTTAAGGGTTCGGTGAACATCAACACGCTGGGCGATGTTCGCCGCAGCGATCTGTTCCCACTGCTGCAGATGATCCTGCGCATCAATGGCGCTACTGCGGTGCAGACCGGCAACTTCTATCGCATTGTTCCCTTGCAGAACCTTCAGCGGATGCCCATTTCTCCGGAGGCGGCTGGCAGCCAATTGAGCTCTGATGACCGTGTGGTCATGAACATTATTCCCTTAAAGTATGTGGCTGCGACGGACATGACCAAAATCCTCACACCATTTCTCTCCGAAGGCGGGCACCTGTTCAGTCATGACGGAGGCAACATCCTGATCGTCACGGATTCTAGCCGCAGCATGAGCCGATTGATCGAGCTGATCGGGCAGTTCGATACCGAAGTGTTCACCGACCAGCGCGCCCGCCTGTATCCCATCAAGCACAGTCAGGCGGATAAGCTGGCTGCTGAATTGAAGGAAGTTTTCTCGGCCTATGGTCTTTCGGGCGGAACCTCTGCGGTACGGTTTGTTCCCATTGATCGGGTGAATGCAATTCTGGCGGTTACGGCGAATGCCAGCGCCTATACCGAGATCGAGAAATGGTTGGAGAAGTTGGACCAGCCCACCGCCCAGGCGGGTGTGAGAACCTTTATTTATAAGGTCGAGAATGGAAGGGCGGAAGACATTGCGAGCGTGCTGTCAAGTTTACTGCTGGGAACCAGCCTTGCCCAGAGCGGTCCTGGTCAACCTCCATTTGGCGGCGCATCGGGAGCGTCAGGCACGGCGGCTGTAACGCTGAGTCCCGCTGCAATGACTGGTTCCGGCGCTGGCCCGCGCGACCAGACGCACATTCGCATCGTCCCCGATACGATCAACAACCAGTTGCTGATCCAGGCCACGGCGCAGGAGTATGAAGAAATCCGCCGCACCTTGCGCGACCTCGATATCGTGCCGCGTCAAGTGATGATCGAAGCCAAGGTCTACGAAGTGGCTCTGACCGGTGATCTGTCGGCTGGCGTGACGGCCTTCCTGCAGAAGCAAGGCGCGACTCCGAATGTGCCCGGTGGCGAGAGAAAAGTTCAGGGAAGCTTTGCCAATTCCGCGCTCAACGCCACGGTGGGAACGCTAGTGGGCCGTACGCGCGAGCTGCTTTTTTTCCTCAACGCGGCTGAGAGCCGCAGCCAAGCGAGGATCATTTCAGCCCCGTCGATATTGGCCAGCGACAATATAATGGCCAGCATCAATGTGGGCACGGAGGTTCCCACGCTGACATCCCAGGCGCTCGCCGGCGGCGCGCAGTCCGGCGGCAGCAGCCTGTTTACCAATACCATTCAGAGTCGTGATACCGGCGTATTGCTCAGCATCACGCCGCGGATCAACTCGTCCGGCTTGGTGAATCTCAGGATTCAACAGGAGGTCAGCGCGCCGCTCGCGCCCTCGGCTGGAGGCATCCAGTCGCCGAGCATCCAGAAGCGCTCCATCTCCACGCAAGTGGTGGTCGGCGACGGCGAGACCATCGCGCTCGGCGGCATCATTCAGGAGGACCGCGGCATCACCAAAACTCGCGTCCCGCTGCTCGGTGACATTCCTTACCTCGGCGCGTTGTTTGGCAACACCGCTATCTCCTCGCACCGCACGGAGCTGATTGTGCTGCTCACTCCCACCGTGATCCGCGACGCCAACGAGGCGGGAAGGGCGACGGCGGAGTTTCGCGGGAAGCTGAAGGACCTGGAGCGACTCCTCCGCGAAGAGCAGGAAGAAACCGCCCAGCGCGAGGCCAAAGCCGCCGAGAAATCTGAGCAATCAAACCAGTAGTGGGCGCCGCGGTTCCTCGCTGGAGACATGTGCTTTTTATTCGCCAAATGCGCGCGGCGGGATGCCTTGGCAAATAATCCAAAGAATCCACAGCGCACAATCTACACACGTTTACGGTTTTTGCCACTCTGGCCGGATTGACAAACTAGGGATTCGAGGTTCCTGGATCACAATTCAGGACAACCTTAGCCCAGCTTTTCCCATTCATTCCCGTTGCGCCGCTCTCCAAAAGAATCCCAATGATCGTTCCTGACAATGTTCGCGGTTCTGTCGAGCAGGCCCAATTGTCCTGTTTCACCAAACTATCAAACATCAAGGTCCCGTCGGCGGGACGGCGGGCGCTTAGTGAGCAGTGAGTTGACAAAAGTGAGTCGGTAGCAGGCGCGTAGTTTTGGTAAGTTAGTAGTAGTAAGTTTATAATAGTTAGTAATGTGCAGTTAGTAATGAGTACAAAGTAATAGATGCTAAGTAGTGAGTCATGTCGATTTCGGCAATACCATTATTGGAGAAATAGGACAATTTCAGAAGTAGAGCAAAAAGCCTGGACTGCGACTTACTATTACGCGGTGGTGTCGACTCTCGACACTGTGACTCGGACGCGGTAGCCCAGGGAACCGAGAATACGGATCAGAAGATCGCTGGAGACGCTTTCGAGTTTGTCATTTAGGATGGCGGTTACTCGTGTCCGGGAGGTTCCTGCCCGCTCGGCGATTGCGGCGTGAGTGATCCTTCTCTTCCGAACGATCTCCTTCAGATGCTTTAGGAGTGAATACTGGACCTGCCATTCCTTGGCGTCCGCTGGCGAAAGCCCAAGAACTTCAGCCAATGCCTCCGGAGTTCGCGCGACAATTGGTTTGACCCGAGACACGGGTTTAACTCTAGACACGGGTTTGACCCTAGACATCAAGAAGCTCCTTCAAGCGTTTCCTTGCGACTACAATTTCTGGGCCGGAGTTTGCCGTGTCTTTTTGACAAATGCGTGGAACACGAGAATTCCTTCCCGCGAGAGCGTGAAGTAGAACGCGCGATACGCGCCGTCCTCGCCCTGAACGCGGAGTTCCGAAACGCCTGCGGCCACGCTGGGCATTGCTCGCGAGTGAGGCATTGCCAACTGCTCCCCCAGCTGAAGCTGAAAAAGGTGTCTACCCAAGCCAGTGCGGACCTCTTTCGGAAAGCGGCGGATGGCGGCGCGCGCGCCCGGATGGAAGAGGATCGGCCTCACATTCGCGAATGTCTCATATTTGAGACAACCAAGGAATGGAAAGCCAGGGGCATCTCGCACCCGCCAGGATGGCGGCTTTACGTCAAACGGCACCGCCGCAGCTTGCAACCTTCTTGCCGTCGGCGGATACTAATAGGTGAGAGCAAGCAGGTTGGGCGATCGCTCCGCGGCATTGCAAAATGTGGCGGGGAGGAAAGTCCGGACTCCATAGAGCGGTGTGCTGGCTAACGGCCAGGATTCGTGGGGCGTCTCGCTTAAGCGGGGGGCTCTGCGGGTACGGAAAGTGCCACAGAGAATATACCGCCCGGCGCGGCAGTATGCAGTAACGCGCGGGGTAAGGGTGAAAAGGTGCGGCCCCAGAGCAAAGGGGCTTAATGTAAGAGCGCACCGCCCGTCGGGCAACCGGCGGGGCAGGGCAAACCCCACACGGAGCAAGACCAAATAGGAGGGGAGGGACGGCTCGTCCCGCAACTTCGTCCAGCGATGGATGGAGGGCAACTCTCGGGTAGGTCGCTAGAGCCGGGAAGTAATTCCCGGCCCAGAGGAATGATCGTCATCCCGGCTAGCCTTCGGGCGCCCCGGGATACAAAATCCGGCTTATAGACCTGCTTGCCTTATTTTTTTCTTCGATCCGTCACAGAGCCGCGCGCGTGAGCGAGCGGACACGCTCGGCGGTAATATTATGCTCGGCCAGCAGTAATATTCTGCTCGGCTTGTGCAACCATCCCATGTAAATTCATTCGATGTCGTGACATTGAGCCGTGTGCCCGCGCGGGCGGGTCCGCTTGCTTACGCTCGCGGCACCGTGACGCGCTAGCGCGCCAGCATCGCTTCCAGGCGCCGCTTCGCCTCGGGCCATTCTGAATCGATGATGCTGAAATAGACCGAGTTGCGGATGCGGCCGCTGGAAACGATCATGTGATTGCGGAAGTGGCCTTCTTCTTTCGCCCCCAGCCGCGCGATGGCGGCGCGGGAGCGTTCGTTTAGTTCATCGGTCTTCAGCGCCACGCGAATGCAACCCCATTGCTCGAAGGCGTGGCGCAGCATCAGGAATTTAGCTTCCGTGTTGATGGCGGTGCGCTGCCATTGTGGCGGGATCCACGTCCAGCCGATCTCCACGTTACGATTAGGGCAGTCGATCGTCAGAAATCGTGTGGACCCCACGACGTTGCCGGAGTGTCGGTCAATCGTCGCAAATGGCAGCGAGACGCCGGCGGCCTGCTCGTCAAGCGCCGTGTCGATAAACTCCTGCATCTCCTGCCGCGTAGTTATTTCCACTCGAAACCAGCGCCAAATGTTCTCGTCCAGGCCGACGGCGCACAGGCCGGCGAGGTGATCGGCACACAGCGGCTCCAGTCGCACCGACGCACCTTCGAGAATGACTGGCTGTATCTCCATCATGTGAGCAACCTCCGTCGCATGGATGCTCTCTCATTATAGGTTTCAACATTCGCGGATTTGTTTTATCTTTAATGATCGAGCAATTCTGTTGGAGACGTGGGCCATGGAAGCAGGCAAAGTGCCGGGCAGCGAGCGCGAATCAGTGAAAACCGCAGGACGGACGCCGGGAAAATTCGCCGTGTCCGATCTCCGCATTGACGACAGTAAGCGGCGGCGCAAGCGCGGCGGGTGGTCCAAGTGGTTGATCGTGCTCCTGCTGCTCGGCGGGGTGGGATACGGCGGATGGATGTTCTGGCAGGGTCGCGCGCCCGCGGTGCAGATCGCCGAAGTGCGCCGACGCACGCAGACCGGCGCGCTCTCCGTGCTGAACGCCAGCGGCTACGTTACTCCGCGGCGACGCTCCACGGTGGCGGCGAAGATCACCGGACGGCTGGACACGATATTAGTTGAAGAGGGCATGCGCGTCAGCGCCGATCAGGTGCTGGCGACGCTGGATGACACGGACATAAAGGTCCGCATCACTTCCACCGAGGCGGACCGGCGGGCTACCGTGGCCTCGCTCGCGGACCTGCACGTGAATCTTAAGAATGCCGAGCGTGAGCGCGTGCGCATCTCGCGATTACTGGAAGAGGGCATCGCCACGCGGCAGGCCATGGACGCGGCGGAGACGGCGGTCGAGAGTTTCGAGGCGCGCATTGATTTAGTCGAGGAGCAGATCAATGCCGCCGAGGCGCGCTTGCAGGTGGCGCGGCACGATCTGGAGAATACCGTCATCCGCGCGCCCTTCGCGGGGATTATAGTTTCCAAAGACGCGCAGCGCGGCGAGATGGTTTCTCCCGTCTCCGGCGGCGGCGGATTCACGCGCACCGGCATCGCTACCGTTGTCGATATGACTTCGCTCGAAATAGAAGTCGACGTGAATGAGTCATACATCACCCGCGTGCGCGAACGGCAACCGGTGTCGGCGACGCTGGATGCCTATCCGGACTGGACCATGACGGGCCGCGTGCGCACCGTGATTCCCACGGCGGACCGTCAGAAGGCGACTATCAAAGTGCGCATCGCTTTCGATCAACTGGATTCGCGCATCATTCCCGACATGGGCGTGAAAGTTGCGTTCCTGGAGGAGAAGAAAAAGGAAGAGGCGGTGCCCGCCAACGGGATGCCCGCCGTTGTCATGCTGGTCCCCAGCGATGCCGTGAAAGATGATGCGGGCCAGCCGGTGGTCTATGTTCATAGCAATGGTGTGGTCGAGCGGCGGGCGGTGAGGCCGGGCCCGTCTTCAGGCGCCCCGGGTGGCGCGCAGGCTGGGGCCTCTGCTGAGACCGCGCTGCTGGCCGGCGTGTCAGAAGGCGAGCAGGTGGTGGTGAGCAGTCCGCAACCGTTGCGCGATGGCATGAAAGTAAAAGTTGAGGAAGGGAAGTAGCGCATGGTTCGAGTGGACGGCGAAAATAACGGGCTGGCTCTGATTCAAGTTCGCAATATCGACATGAAGTATCGCCGCGGCAGCGAAGAAATTCATGTGCTGCAAGGGTTGAGCCTGGATGTGAACGAGGGCGAGTTTGTCGCCTTCATGGGGCCAAGTGGCTCGGGCAAGACCACGTTGTTAAATTTAATCGGCGGGTTGGACACCCCCACGTCCGGCAGCATCCGCGTGGGTGGCGAGGAAATTTCTGAATTAAGTTCCGCCGAGCTGACCACGTGGCGGGCGCGCAACGTCGGCTTCATTTTCCAGATGTACAACCTGCTTCCCGTGCTGACCGCGTTCCAGAATGTCGAGCTGCCGCTGCTGCTGACAAAACTTTCCCGCGCGGATCGCCGGAGGCATGTGGACGCCGCTTTATCGCTGGTCGGATTGGAAGACCGCATGAAACATTATCCGAGTCAGTTGTCGGGCGGACAGGGACAGCGCGTGGCCATCGCTCGCGCGATTGTCGCCGACCCAACATTCCTGCTCTGCGACGAGCCGACCGGCGACCTCGACCGCAAGAGCGCGCACGAGATACTCGACCTGCTCACTGCGTTGTCGAAGGAACATGGCAAGACGATCTTGATGGTTACGCACGATCCGCTGGCCGCCGAACATGCCGACACCATCCTGCATCTCGACAAAGGCGAGCTGGTGGAGACCGTGCGGGCCGAGGCGCGAGCGTAAGCGGCCAGGCGCGGCCTGTAGCCCAGGAAGTGCTGGGCGTTGAGTTTATAGGTAATTTCCTATATCATTAAAGTTGAGCCTGTGACGAACACATTAATCCCCGCTATGCGGCCCTTGGTATGACTAGGAAATTCACGGCGGAACGTGCAGGAATTTCCCAAGGAAGCCCAAAAGCTGCTTGGCGATGAAATCCAGCTCATCCAGTATGGCGGCATGCCGACGGATGCCAAGCGATTCAAAGGAGCGGGCAGCGGCGTGATCGAGATTGCCCTGCGGCATGACACCAACGCCTACCGTGCGGTTCTGGCGGTTCAGTTGGAGAAGAACATTTATGTGCTGCATGCCTTCCAGAAGAAGTCGAAGACCAGCGATAAGACTCCGCTGCCCGATCTGGCCCTGATTGAAAAGCGCTACCTGGAAGCCAAGGAGCTTGTGAAAAATGAAGAAGAAGCCTCCCATTGAATTTGAAAAAAGCAGCGGCAATGTTTTTGCCGATCTGGGATTGCCCGATGCGAGTGAATTGTTTGCCAGGGCGCAGCTGGGGTTCAACATCTCTAAAATCCTTGCAGCCAGAAAATTGAAACAGCGCGAGATTGGGTCAATCCTGGAGATCAAGCAGCCAGAAGTGTCGCATCTGATGAATGGCCATTACAGCCGGTTCACCATGGACAAGCTGCTGGAGTTCCTCAAGCGGCTGGACCAAAAAGTGACCATCCAAATCCGGCCGCATCGTCCCGGCGAGCCCTATCAGGAAGTTTCGGCACGGTTGTGAATGCTATGAAGCACCTGCACATTCTGTTCGGCAATCTGCGCCGGAAAAAAATCCGAACGATACTCACGGTCGGTTCATTCGCCGTGGCCATGTTTTTGTTCGGCATTTTGGTAGTGGTGCGCCTGGCGTTCCAAGCGGGCGTGGATATCGCCGGCGTGGACCGGCTCATCATCATCAACCGCACCTCAATCATTCAGCCGATGCCGCTCGCGCATCGCGACCGCATCCTGCGCGTACCAAGTGTCACGAAGGTGACTTACTCGAACTGGTTCGGCGGCGTCTATCAAAATGAGAAAAACTTCTTTCCTATTTTTTCAATCGACAGCGAATCCTGGCTCGGTGTGTACAATGAGTTCGAAGTTCCTCCGGAGCAATGGAAAGCATTCATGGAGGACCGCGAGGGCGCCATCGTCGGCGAAAAACTGGTCGAGCGATTCGGCTGGAAACTCGGCGACCGCATTCCCATCAAGGGCACCATCTTCGCCGGCAACTGGGAGTTCAATCTGCGCGGCACCTACAAGGGCACGCGGCAGCAGGACGATCCCACGCAATTCTGGTTTCACTGGAAATATTTCGATGAACGCAAGGAATTCCAGAAGGGCATGGCCGGCTGGTACACCCTGCGCATCGACAATCCTGACAACGCCGTGCGTGCCTCCAAAGCCATCGATGCATTGTTTGTGAACTCGCCCTACGAGACCAAGACCGAGACCGAGCGCTCCTTCGCCGCCAATTGGGTGAAGCAGATGGGCAACATCGAATTCCTGATTCTCTCGATCGGCACGGTGGTAATGTTTACGTTGCTATTAGTAACTGGAAATACCATGGCCATCTCCGTGCGCGAGCGCGTGCGCGATCTGGCGGTGCTGAAAGCCATCGGCTACTCGGACCGTACTGTACTCACTCTGATCATGATGGAGTCACTGGTGATCGCGGCGTGGGGTGGGGCGGTCGGCTTGGGCCTCGCCAAACTGTTCAGCCTGCGCGGTGATCCCACCGGCGGCATTCTCCCTATCTTCTATCTACCGAACATCTGGATCGTCTATGGATTTATCGGCGCACTCGCCATCGGGTCCATCGCCGGCGTGATTCCCGCCGTCTCCGCGATGCGCCTGCGCGTAGTGGAAGCGCTGCGGCGGGTGTAAGCCAGACGATAACCATAATCGGCCTGCATGAGCAAGGCGGTAATGTTGTGTATCAGAGTACATACAAAAGAATCACTTATGCCGCGAACCCCCAAGGGGCGTAAATGAACACTGCTTCATCGGAGCATACATTGGTAAAAGCGAGAGTCCGAATTACTTTTAAAACTGATTCGTGCCAACCTTCTCAGTATGAGGTCGAGGCGGAATTCATGGAACTGCGGAACCCAGGCGGTGAGGAATTCGTTGCCGAACATTTAATATCAGAACTACGCATGCTGTCGCTTCAGGGAGGTTTCCGCCACTCTCTACCGACGTCAGCGGCATCGCTCGTGAGACAACCCAAACCTTTTGATTCCCCGCCGACTTTGAATCCACGACTTTCGACGACAGGCGTAATACTTGGGCGATGTGGCTTGAAATCAGAAAGACTCTCATGCGGGTGGAAGCGCTCCTGGCAAAATCACGGGCTTATCATGCCGTAGAGGTACATCTCAGGCACGATAGTAAAAACGCAGATCACGCTTGGCATGTTCATTTGGACAAAATGAACCACTTTAATCTTGCAGCCGTCCTGCTGGCCAAAATTGGGGACCTGGTTCTCCGACTAATTTTTGAGAGGATGGGAGCCTCGCTAGTTCCGTCTGTTGATCAGAACGATCCGGAATGGGAGCGCGCATTAACTTGGAAGAATGTTAGAAAGGGATTCAAGGATCGAACCGGAAATCGCAATGTCGCGGTGCTGGGGAAAGAGGAGCATGAACGAATCCAGGAACTCCTTGACGAATTTCCAAAACCAGATTTTGTCGGACGAATTCGACTATATAGGCACAACTTTATCCACAGAATTGTTCCGTCGGTAGACCATTCGGAATTGTATGTACGTCTACAGGATCGCCAGGGAACTCCGATCATGAACGAGTCTGGCAATATCAAGGGATGGATGAAGACATTGAGAGGACCACCGCCGGCAGAATACTTATTTTCTGGCTTATACGGCGATGCCGTACAAACGCTTAACCATTTTGTTGCCCTGCTGGAACGCCTACAGGCCATTCCGCGATTTAGTCCCGAGGCAATATGAGCCATGGCAACCGAAACGACTGATGTCGTGATCGTTGGCGTGGGCGCGGCGAGCGTAATGCTCACAACCCAGCATGTTTCTGATTTGCCTTGGGCAACAGGTAAAGATAAACTAAAACCATGACCTTGGAAGCGATCAAGGCGGTGATTGCAGAGCTTCCTGGAGCCGATAGGGCCTCGCTGACTGCTGGCCTCCTCCAGCGGGACGGAGAGGCCTGGGACAAGCAAATCGAGGCGAATTTTTCCGAGGGAGGTCGAGGCATGGCTCTGCTTGAGTCCTGGGACACCGAGATCAAAGCCGGTCGTGCTTCACCTGGAGTGTCCGAGGGTCCTGGGGTAACCTAAGCCATGACTGCAGAACAAAAAAAATGCGCTGACCGAGATCGTCTCTATTGATGCGGAGACCATGCACGGCACGCCCTGCTTCAGCGGGTCGCGCGTCCCCGTCCAAACCCTCATTGATTTCCTTGAAACCGGCGACAGCATTGATGATTTCCTGGCCGCTTATCCATACATCCCGCGCCGGCAAGTCATCGCGTTCCTGGAACTGAGCCGTGACGTCACGTTTGGCCAAATCACATGCGCATCCGCATAGACGCCTGCGTTGACCCGCGCGTCCGAGAGGCGTTCCCTGGCCATGAAGTCAGCACGGCAGTGGAGCTTGGCTGGCAGTAGATGAATGATAACGCTCTTGTCGCGCTCTTACAGGATCGATTCGATGTCTTGGAAACTATCGACCAAGGATTTGAATACCAACAGAATCTTAAGACCTTACGCTTTGGCTTGCTAATTATTCATGTTGCGCGGAACAAGGTGGAATTCTGCCGACCGCTTTTCGGGCAAATGCAAGCCGCCATTGCCCAGGTCAAGCCGGGAGAAGTGATCCACATCCACGCCGCCGTGGGTTAAGTGCTCGAAGTTCAATTATGGCAATTCCCATCAGCTACAATCTGCGCAGTCTGCGTGTCCGCTGGGTTTCCGCGTTGGTGGCGGTGCTCGGCATCGCCGGGACGGTGGGCGTGTTCATCGCCATGCTTTCGTTGGCGAATGGATTTCGCGCGACGCTGGTGTCGAGCGGCTCGCCGCGCTCGGTGATCGTGCGCCGGGCGGGCGCCACCACGGAGATGGAGAGCGTGATCTCGCGCGAGAGCGTACGCATTGTCCAGGATGCTCCCGGCGTGGCGCGCGGCGAGGGTGGGCCGTTGACCAGCGCGGAAGTGGTGGTGATTTCGCCGTTCCCGCTGATGGATACCGGGACCGACGCCAATGTTCAAGTCCGTGGCGTGCAGCCGGAAGTGCTCAATGTGCGCGCGAATGTAAAGATGGTCAGCGGCCGCTTCTTTCAAAGCGGCACCAATGAGCTGGTGGTGGGCAGCAGCGCAACGTCCGCTTATCGCGGGCTGAAGATTGGCAATACGGTTCGCATGGGCGGCGTTAATTGGACCGTGGTAGGCGTGATGGATGCCGGCGCTTCGGCCTTTGATTCGGAGGTATGGGGTGACGCGAATATTCTGAATGCCGCGTTCCAGCGACCCATCAACCTGTTTCAATCCATGACCGTGCAACTGGATTCGCCCAACGCGTTTGCCCGGTTCAAGGACGCGTTGACATCCGATCCTCGGCTGGCCGTTTCCGTGGAACGTGAAACTGAATATTACGAAAAGCAATCGCGCACGCTGACTCAGTTGATCACCATCCTGGGAACCATCGTGGCCGTGGTGATGGGCATCGGCGCGGTCTTCGGCGCGCTGAACACGATGTACTCGGCGGTCATCGAGCGCACGCGCGAGATCGCCACCATGCGCGCCATCGGCTTCACCACCGGCAGCGTGGTCGCGTCATTCGTTATCGAATCGTTATGCGTGTCGCTGGTGGGCGGGTTGGTGGGATGCGTCGCGGTGATACCGCTGAACAATCTCACCACCGGCGCGATGAACTTTCAGACATTTTCCTACCTGGCCTTCGCCTTCAGAATCACTCCGCAACTGATGGGCTACGGCATTCTCTTCGCTCTGTTCATGGGTCTGATCGGCGGCCTGCCACCCGCGTTGCGCGCCGCCCGCGCCCCAGTGGTGGTGGCTCTGCGCGAACTATAATGGGAAGCGTCCGGTAATCCAGCCGGGCCCGCTTCACTTGCTTGATTCCCTCCGCTGATATCGCCGCCGTCAACTTGACACCCGCGCACCGCTCTGATATCAAAGAAGAGAATCAGTTGTCCAACCGGATTCCTCAGTAGCTCAATGGTAGAGCATTCGGCTGTTAACCGAAGGGTTGTAGGTTCGAATCCTACCTGAGGAGCCA